>ONWQ01000284.1 GCA_900321565.1 uncultured Eubacteriales bacterium | reverse complement strand
CTGGATTCCAGCATCCGGGCAAACAGGATGTATCCCATGCAGGAATAGATCGGACGTTTCCCGGGCTGTTCGATAAGCGGCCGGTCCAGGATGGCACGGACTGCATCCTCCGGTTTGATCTGCATCTGATCCAGACGGAAGGACGGATGGAATCCGCCGGTGTGTGTCATAAGCATCTGAACGGTTATGTCCTTTTTATCCTGGGGAGCGTCTGGAAAAAAATCCCCGATTGTTTCATCCAGACGAAGACGTCCGTCCTGTATGCAGCGCAGGGCAATCATGGTAGGTCCAAGAACTTTGGAAAGGGAAGCCATGTCAAAGCATGTGTGCTCATCGACCGGCAGGTCACCGGGACAGGGTGCTTCACCAACACATGCAGAAGCAAGCACGGTGTCTCTGACACCCAGAGCGGCAGCGGCGGCATGGAACACGCTGTGCTGCAGTCCGTCTTCCAGGTATGTATTCAGAAAATGGGAGTCAAGCATGGGAAAACCTCCTGACGGATCAGAATGAAGGTTGCGGATTGTATGGGATCATGATATCCTTTTTTTACCGAATTACAACAGCAAAGTCAGTATGGAGGCAATATTGTGGAACTGAAAAAACTGGATACAGAAAAACGAAATCCGAATACAATGCATATTGATACGCTCAGCACGCAGGAAATGGTCCGGTTAATCAACGCGGAGGATCATCGGTGTGCAGAAGCCGTGGAAAAAGTTCTTCCACAGATCGCTGAGAGTGTGGACCTGATTGTGCGGCAGCTGAGCCATGGCGGGCGTCTGTTCTATGCCGGGGCCGGCACATCTGGTCGTCTCGGTGTGCTGGATGCAGCAGAGTGCCCGCCGACCTATGGAGTGGATCCCGGGCTTGTAGTAGGCCTGATTGCAGGTGGAGAACGTGCGTTCATTCGTGCAGTGGAAGGTGCGGAAGACAATCGTGAACTGGGCGCACAGGACCTGCAGGCGCATGGGTTCAGCAGCCGGGATGCCCTGGTCGGAATTGCGGCCAGCGGCAGGACACCGTATGTGATCGGTGCAATGGATTATGCGCGCAGCCAGGGCGCTCCGGTTATGGCGCTGGTATGCTGCCATGACAGTGAGCTTTCCCGGCACGCAGATGTGACTATGGCGCCTCTGCCCGGGCCTGAAGTTGTAACCGGTTCATCGCGGATGAAAAGCGGAACATGCCAGAAGCTGATTCTGAACATGCTTTCAACCTGTGCCATGATTCAGATGGGGAAGGTCTACGGAAATCTGATGGTGGATGTCAAGGCCAGTAATGAAAAACTGTATCATCGTGCCGTCTCGATTGTATGTGCGGCAGCAGATGTGGATGAAGAGACGGCAAAACGGACACTGGAAGCATGTGACTGGCATTGCAAGACGGCCATTGTTATGCTGCTGTTGAACCTAAATGCCGAACAGGCCCGGGATAAACTCGCCAGGGCGGATGGCAGGATCGCGAAGGCCGTGCAGTGTACAGAGAAAGGATGACAGGATGGTTTACTGTGGCTGGGATGGTGGCGGAACAAAAACACGGATGGAAGTCATCTCCGGGGATGGCAGACATCTGTCAGAAGCGGTGTTTGGTCCCCTGAATCTGAATGGCGCATCAGAAGAGACTGTCCTGGAGACTGTGAAACAGGCGGTCGGATGCATGCGTGAAACCTGCGTGGACGGATGTGGCGGACTTGTGGTCGGTATGGCCGGAGTGAGCAATCGCGAAGCTGCGGAGTTTGTGCGTGAAGCAATCCGTGGCGCCGGATATTCGGGACCACTGTGCCTGGTGGGCGACCACGAGATTGCACTGGCAGGTGCTGTGGAAGGACCAGGAGCCATCCTGATAGCAGGAACGGGTTCCGTGCTCTATGGCAGGGATCCGGAAGGCAGACTGTTCAGGGCCGGGGGCTGGGGGTATCTGATTGACGACGACGGAAGCGGCTATGCCATCGGACGTGACATACTCAGAGCGGTCGTGCGTGCCTGTGATGGCCGGAATGAAAAAACGGTTCTGACGGAACTGGTACTGGAACGGCTTCAGGCGCAGCAGGTTCAGGATATCATTACCTGGTTGTATGCACCGCAGACCGGAAAAAAAGAGATCGCTTCCCTGGCAACACTGCTGTTTCCGGCATTGAAAGACGGGGATGCTTCTGCATGCCGGATTCGGGACCAGGCAGCAAATGATCTGGCTGCACTGGTGCTCAGTGGCTGGAAGCATGCCGGAATGCGGTCAGGTGAGCTTGTGTTTACCGGGAGCGTTCTTGAGCAAACCGATGAAATCAGCCAGCGAGTCTGGGAACAGGTACAGCAGGCGCAGCCCGAAATCTGCCGGACAGAAGCACACGGGACGCCGGCGTGGGGAGCTGCCTGCATGGCCAGACAACAATTTAGTATGAAAATATAGAACAAAACTTTCTAATCCGTGAAATTATATGGAACAAGTGGTTGACATAGATACCAGAAACGGCTAAAATGTAAGACACTTCGAAGAGAAGGTAATGTGCTTGATGAGTTAAACATATATTTCCGGGGAGGGATTCTTTTGAGCCGCCCGTCCGCAGTATCTGCAAACCTGCAGAGCAAGAAAAAAAAGAATCGGTTTACACTGGATGACCTTCAGCTGTTCTTCCTGTCTCTGCCGACACTGATCTGGTATATCCTTTTCTGCTATCTTCCGATGTTCGGCCTGGTGATTGCCTTTAAAAAGTACAAGGTTGCTCCGGGCAAGGGATTCATCTGGAGCCTGATCCATAACAGCCCGTGGTCCGGACTGGACAACTTCAAGTTCCTGTTCTCCAGTAATAAGGCAACTACGATCAATATGTTCCGCAACACGGTCGGGTACAATATTGTCTTTATCATACTGGGCGTTGTGCTTCCGGTTGCGCTGGCCATCATGATTTCCAATCTGCGTTCCCAGCGTCTTGCCAAAGTCACACAGACAGCCATGTTCCTGCCACATTTCATGAGCTGGGTTGTCGTTGGGTACTTTGTCTTTTCGTTCCTGTCCACGGATAACGGTCTTGTGAACCGTACTCTGATGAACCTGGGCATGACACCGGTGAAATGGTATCAGAAGGATGCTATAGGGTACTGGCCGTTTTTCCTGGTATTCCTGCATATATGGAAAACGTTGGGCTATTCCATGGTCGTGTATCTGGCTTCCATCAAGGGAATTGATGCAAGTCTCTATGAGGCTGCCGTGATTGACGGTGCCACCAAATGGCAGCAGACCAAATTCATTACCATTCCCATGCTGAAGAACATCATGATCATCATGTTCATCATGGCTGTGGGTAAGATCTTCAATTCGGACTTCGGCCTGTTCTATCGGACGACCCGGAACTCCAACTCTCTGACGAGTGTTTTCCTGACACTGGATGTGTATGTGTATAACTGTATCTTCAACAATTCACGTCCCGTGTACGGGTATATCTCCGCAGCCGGATTCCTGCAGTCTGCACTGGGCTGCATGACCATGATCGTTGCCAATGCCATTGTCCGTAAAGTGGACAATGAAAGCGCACTGTTCTGACGGAAATGAGGTGAAGTTATGTCACGTGAAGCAAAACAGAAGGAAGCCAACCTCGTCTCCGACGGTATGCAACGGTTTAATGCCATCCGGTCTTCCACGAACGTGGTATACAGCCTTGTTTTTATCCTGCTGGCTTTCCTGTGTGTGGTCCCGGTAGTCTTTGTTATCATCATTTCCTTTTCGTCTGAAGCATCCATTGGACAGGTGGGATACAGCTTTCATCCGGTCGAATGGTCAATCAATGCCTACCAGTATGTGTGGAATCTGAAAAACAGTGCTGGTGTTCCTCTGGTTGTGCTGGCGTTCTTCACATCCATCGGGATCACACTGGTGGGAACCACGATCGGCCTTACACTGATCTCAACCATGGGATATGTACTTTCCAGAAGATCTTTCCGTCTTCGCGGACTGTATACTATCATTATCTTCATTCCGATGATTTTCAGTGGCGGCCTGCTCTCCACCTATGTAGTAAACACACAGCTGCTTTCACTGCGCAATACATACTGGGCCCTGATTCTGCCGCTTGCATGCTCATCGTTCTATGTGATCATCATGCGTACATTCTTCCAGACAACGGTTCCGGACGAAATCATTGAATCAGGCAAGGTGGATGGTGCCAGTCAGCTGAGAATCTTCCTTCAGCTCGTACTCCCGATTTCCCTGCCTGCACTGGCAACCATTGCATTGTTCCTGACGTTTGCGTACTGGAATGACTGGTATCAGGCAAGTCTGTATATTGAAACAAACAGGAGAGAACTGTATCCTCTGCAGTATGTACTGGTCAATATTGAACAGAACATTGCGTACCTGACAAATAATGAATCCAATATGACGGCAGATTCCGGCAATGTGCTGCCGAGCGAAACCATGCGCATGGCGATTGTTGTTATCGCCGTGGTTCCGATCATGTTCTCCTATCCGTTCTTCCAGAAATACTTTATTACCGGCCTGACCATTGGTGCGGTCAAGGGCTGATTCATACCGGCTTTATGCGACGAGTTCGCATGAAATATATTCAAAAAAGGAGGATCCCCGTATGAAGAAAATCCTGTCTCTCGTTTTGGCACTGGCAATGGTGCTCTCTGTGTGCTCCTTTGCTGTTGCCGAAGAACCTGTACACCTGATCTGGTGGATGGGCTGCAATACTGAAGCTCCCATTGACTGGCCTGAAGTGGAAGCAAAGCTGAATGAATACAGCGCTGAGAAGATCGGCGTCACATGTGAATTCAGATACCTGACAGGCGCTCAGGTTTCCCGTGCTATGGAAACCGGCGAGCCCTTCGACATTGCGTTCACCTGTGACTGGTACAATGACTTTGCTACCAATGCTGCCCGTGGCATGTTCCTGGACATCACGGATCTTATTGACAAGTATCCTGCACTGAAAGATTCTGTGCTGCCTTCAGCATGGGCTGCTCCGGTATATAATGGCCGGATCTATGCAATCCCGCACATGAAGGATATCGCCATGGAAATCTTCTGGATTCTGGACAGCGACTACTTCCTCAATCAGAAGGGTCTTGAAAAGGACCAGTACATTACCTTTGACGGTATCGAAGAATACATGGCCATGTACAAGGCAGACTATCCGGACGATTATCCCTTCAAGATGAGCTATGCTGGTATCACTTCCTGGGAAAACTGTCTGGTTGACTGGATTTCCGAAGAGTATCTGATTGGTCTCGACTGGGAAGCTCAGGGAACTGAGGATGAACTGACTGTCAAGTCTGCTCTGGAAATCCCGGCCTGGGTGAACCGTCTCAAGACCATTCACAGCTGGTATGAAAAGGGATACATCAATCCTGACGCGGCTGTAACCGAGTCCATGCCCCGTGCACAGGCTGGCGTGATTCAGTCCGGTCAGGGCTGGTTTGGCGCTGAGACCGTATGGGCGAATGCTATCCGGAAGCCTGTTTATATCTCGCGCTATGAAGGTCCCTATATGAGCACTTCTTCTCTGCGCGGTTCCATGACAGCCATCAGCAGCACCACCGAGCATCCGGAAGAAGCAATGAAGCTGATTGAGCTGATGAACACCGATCCGTACTATCGTGAAGTTGCCCGTTATGGTATCGAAGGCAAGCACTATATCAAGAATGACGACGGTACCGTAACCAAGACAGAACTGGGCCAGACAAACATGTCTCTGTGGGCTTATTCTCAGGGTCACTATACGCTCGGTCCTGTGGAAGCTTCTCCGTTCCCGGAGGTTCCCGCCGATCCGGATCAGTGGGCAAAAGTCTTCGAAGGCTATGCCGATGCGAAAGTGACTGCAGCCATGGGCTTCACCCTGGACGTTGCACCTGTGGAAGATAAGCTTCTTGCCATTGCAAGCATTATCGAGGAGTACAAGAAGGAACTGGTCACCGGTACCTCGGATCCTGATGTCGTCATTCCTGAGATGCTCGAGAGAATGAATGAAGTCGGTCTGCAGGACGTTCTGGCTGAAGTACAGTCTCAGCTGAATGCTTACATGGGCAAATAATGAGAACAGACGGTGAACCCGTCGGGGCCGTTTCCTCCTGGAAACGGCCCCTTTTCTGAAAACATGGAGGAGTGATGGTATGCAGCTGCGGAGCATACGGGAAAAGGACATTCCGCAGATTCTGGAGATCTGGAATGCGTGCGTACAGAATCAGGAAGTACTTTTCTATCCAATGAATGAAGCCGAATTCCGCCGTCTGTTTCAACAGAGCGAGGGCTGGAACCCGGAGTGTCTGCTGGTTGCCTGTGAGAATGAGCGGATTCTGGGATTCCTGCATGCGGTAGCACCCGGTTCCTTCCGTGGCAGTCGTCCCGGGCAGGCGTACCTGACAGACATCATGGTAAGGCCTGAGGCAAGAAAGCAAGGTGTCGGGCAGGCACTGATTCAGGAACTGAAGGCACGCATGCGGGGCTTGGGTGCGCAGGAAATGGTCATATCAAGTCTGAATCCTGTGAACCTGCCCTGGCGGATTCCCGGAACAGCGGGGCATGACCATAACAACAGTCCCGGACTGGACCTTTCCTGTCATGGTGCCGGGTTTCTGCAGGCGCAGGGCTTTAACCTCCGGGTTTCAGAGATTGCGATGTACCTGGATCTTACCGGGTACAGACCGCTTCCTGACCTAGAGGAAAGACGGAACGCTCTGAGAAAGCAGGGGATTGAAACCGGTGTGTATGATCCTGGAAAACCCTGTGGGTTTGACCGGATGTGCGACCGGGTGGGCAGCGAATACTGGCGTGATGTACTCCGGACGGAAACACAGGCATGGGCGGAGAAAAAACCCAATCATGATCCCCGTTTCTGGCCGGACGGTGTG
>ONWQ01000370.1 GCA_900321565.1 uncultured Eubacteriales bacterium | reverse complement strand
CGTTTCGGTCGTAAACCATGCAAGATCCAGTCGATGGGGTCTGTTCTGCACCGGACCAATGCTATCTTCCCAATGAAAACCGGACACAAAGTTTCCGCCTGGATATCTTACAATCGGGACATGAAGACGGCGAACCATATCCAGAACATCTTTACGGAAGCCTTCCTCATCTGCTGCCGGATGTCCGGGCTCATAGATTCCGCCATATACGGCACGGCCAAGATGTTCAATAAATGAACCATAAAGACGTGGATCGATCTGTCCAATGCTGTAGTCCTTATCAAGTATCATAACAGCTTTTTGCACTGTATTTAACTCCCTTCATCTGTCATGCAGAAAGAAAAGGCAGCAAGCGCCACCTTTTCTTGTTTTCAGAATTACAGTTTTTTAGAGGCAAAACGGAAGTAGTCGTGTGCATTCTGATAACATATACCTTTTACGATTTCACCAAGCAGTTCCATATCATCAGGATAGCGCCCATCTTCAACCCATTCGCCAAGCAGTCTGCACAGGATTCTTCTGAAGTATTCATGCCGCGGATAGCTTAAGAATGAGCGGCTGTCCGTAAGCATTCCGACAAACCCGGCAAGATATCCAAGATTGGCAAGGCTTGTAAGCTGATCAGTCATGCCCTTGAAATGATCATTGAACCACCATGCTGATCCGTGCTGAATCTTGCTGACGGCCTCGCTCGACTGGAAGCAACCGCAAATGGTATCAATCATTTCATTATCAGCAGGATTCAGGCTGTAAAGGATTGTACGGGGCAAAGCATTTGCGCGCTCACAGGCACCAAGGAATGCAGCAGCCTGGTCAGCTGGCGTATAGTTGTTGATACAATCATAACCGGTATCAGGACCCAGTCGGGAGAACATTGTCAGGTTGTTATCTCTCCGGCATCCATAATGCAACTGCATGGTCCAGTCTCTTGCGTGGTACTCTCCTGCCAGGAAGAACATGAACGCATACTTGAACTTTGCAACTTCATCCTCTGTCAGCTTTCCACCGCCACGACGTTTGGATACAATTGCCTCGATTTCCTCATCACCGGCTGGTGCGTATACGACATAATTCAAGCCATGGTCGGACAATTTGCAATTATGTGCATCGAAGAAATCCATGCGGCTCCGGATTGCCTTTTTCAGCGCCTCAAAGCTGTTGATCTCGATCTCAGCTACACAAGCCAGCTGATTGATGTACGCATTCCATGTTTCTTTTTCAATATTTGTTGCTTTATCAGGACGCCATGCGGGAATAACGGTTACAGGGAATGAAGTATCTTTAGCAAGCTTTTCATGATATTCCAGTGAATCAACGGGATCGTCTGTTGTACAAATGGTATCCACATTGCTGCGCAGGATCAGACCACGTGCGCTGAAAGAAGGATCTTTGAGCTTGGCATTCACATGATTCCATACTTCTTCAGCAGTTTTTGCACTGAGGGCACCATGCCAGTCAAAGAAACGCTGAAGTTCCAGATGCGACCAATGATACAGAGGATTGCCAATTCCCTTTCCTAGTACCTCAGCCCATTTCTGGAATTTTTCAAAATCTGATGCATCACCTGTAATGTACTTCTCGTCAACACCGGCACAACGCATTAAACGCCATTTATAATGGTCACCGCCGAGCCATACCTGTGTAATGTTTTCAAAATGAATATCTTCCCAGATTTCCTTGGGACTGAGATGACAGTGATAATCAATAATTGGGCAATCCTTTGCATACTCATGAAACAGCTTTTTTGCTGTTTCTGTGTTCAACAGAAAGTTTTCATCCATAAATGCCATCATCAGTGGTCATCCTTTCTTATCTTAATCCTCGCGTTTCATGAAGTACATTCACGGACTGTTCTTCATGGAGGACAACTAAAGGAATTATAAGCAAGAAATCCAGATGAATCAACTAATTTACTGAAAAAAAGATTTGTCTGAAAGCACTGAAGTATGGTGGGATGCACACGTTCGGGCAAACAACCATATTGATGTCAATGAAAAGTCAGTTCTATCGTTGACTGTATGCTGAAAAGACTATACAATCTGCATGAAACCCATACCATTGTATCTATGTTGGGAGAGGAGAACAACTATGGAGAGATTATCTGCCAAAACAGCACCAGCCCCTGAACGCCCGATCCGGGTTATTCAGTTCGGTGAAGGAAACTTCCTGAGAGCGTTTGTTGATTATATGATTGACTTTGCAAATGAAAAAACTGATTTCAACGGCTCAGTCATGTTAATCAAACCCATTCCTATGGGGACTCTGTTTCCCGCATTCAAAGAGCAGGACTATCGTTATACCGTAATGCTCCGCGGGCTGGTGGATGGCAAGCCTGTTGAGCAGTCCCGCGTTGTGACTTCTGTCGCGGGAGCTCTCGATGCATATTCTGAGTATGAAACCTACGCAGGTCTTGCCCGGCTGGATACATTGCGGTTTGTAGTCAGTAACACTACAGAGGCAGGCATTGTACTGGATAAGGAAGATCAGTTTGAACTCTGTCCTCCCAAGTCATACCCTGGAAAACTGACAAAGTTCCTCTATGAGCGTGCAGAAGCCTTTGATTATGCACCGGATAAAGGCTTGATTATTCTTCCTGTGGAATTGATTGATGACAATGGTATTCAGCTTCATCGCTGTGTGCGTGAATTAGCTTCTATATGGAAGCTTGGTCCGCGTTTTGAACAGTGGCTTGAAGAGGCCTGCGTGTTTACTTCCACCCTTGTCGACCGTATTGTGACAGGCTATCCACGTGGTGAAGACAAAGCTATTTGGGAAAAACTGGGTTATGAAGACCATCTTCTTGACACAGCTGAGCCTTTTGGACTCTGGGTGATTGAATCTCCGAAAGATATCAGTCATGAGCTGCCTCTTCCCCAGTGTGGCATGCCGGTTATCTTCACCGATAATCAGAAACCATATAAGCAGCGCAAAGTACGTATTCTCAACGGTGCACATACATCCTTTGTTCCTATGGCGTTCCAGTATGGAATGAATACGGTGGTTGAATCCATGAATGATCCGGTGATCAGACATTTCATGGAAAAAACAATCTATGATGAGGTCATCCCGACACTCGCACTGCCGAGGGAAGATCTGCTCAATTTTGCTGAAGCAGTTACAGGACGCTTTGCAAATCCGTTTATTCAGCATATGCTGCTGTCAATCTGCCTGAACTGTGTCAGCAAATGGCGTGCCCGTTGCCTTCCTTCCCTGACCGGCTACTATGAAGCCAATCAGTGTCTGCCAGAGCATCTGACATTCTCCATGGCTGCCATGATTTCACTGTATTCCGCCGGAAAACTGGGTTCAGATGGCAAACTGCACTGCTGCAGAGGGAATGAGGAATATCTGCTTCAGGATGATGCTGCAGTCCTGCAGTTCTTTGACAAGAATCATGATACAGATATTCAGACACTTGTTCCGATGTTCCTCGGAAATCTTGAGTTCTTTGGCCAGGATCTTAACCAGATCCCCGGTTTCCAGAAAGCAGTCGTGGATGCGCTGGAAGAGATTCGTACCAATGGAATGAAGGCCACTGTACTCCGTCGCTTCCCGATTGAATCATAATGAAAGGATGTGCACATCAGATGGACCTTTTCGTCAGAATTCATCCCTCTGATAATGTTGCAGTAGCCTTATCGGTCATTCCTGCAAACACAACCGTTACCATTGACTCTATCACTTTGACAACCAGAGAAGAAATTCCAGCCGGGCACAAGGTTGCACTTACTGATCTTCCGGAAGGCGCTCAGGTAATCAAATACGGGTATTCCATCGGTTATACGAAAACATCTGTTCCTGCAGGAAGCCATATTCATGTCCATAATATTCATACGGGACTCTCAGGAACGCTTGAATATACATGGAATCCTGTGAAAACAGAGCTTGAACCCAGACAGCCTGCTACTTTTCCAGGCTTTCCGCGTCGAAGCGGCCGTGTAGGCATCCGCAATGAACTGTGGATTATTCCTACTGTGGGATGTGTCAATGATATTGCGCGTACGCTCGAACGCAAGGCGCAGAAGTTTGTTGGCGGGAGTGTGGATAGCATACTCGCCTTCTCGCATCCATATGGTTGTTCTCAGATGACCGAAGATCAGGAGAATACAAGGCATATTCTTGCTGATCTGTGTATGCATCCCAATGCAGGTGGTGTGCTTCTGCTTGGACTCGGATGTGAAAACTCAGGTATTGATATTATTAAGCAGTATCTGGATGAAAACGCATGTGAACGGATTCGATACCTGGTATGTCAGCAGGTAGAGGACGAAATGGAGGCTGGGCTGTCTCTGATTCAGGAATTAGCTGAAGAAATGCAAACTGATCAGAGAGTTCCGTGCCCTGCATCTAAACTGGTTGTCGGTTTGAAATGTGGCGGCTCTGACGGCTTTTCCGGAATTACAGCAAATCCGGTCATCGGAGGTTTTTCCGATATTCTGATTTCTCAGGGTGGTTCTACAATCCTTACAGAAGTCCCTGAGATGTTCGGTGCCGAAACTATTCTGATGAATCGGTGCGCCTCTGAAGCTGTGTTCGAGAAAACAGTTCATCTTATCAATGACTTCAAAAAGTACTTTGAAGACCATCACCAGACGATTTATGAGAATCCTTCGCCTGGCAATAAAGCAGGCGGTATATCCACCCTGGAGGATAAAGCTCTTGGCTGTACGCAGAAGAGCGGTTCTGCTACTGTGACGGATGTGCTGAAATATGCTGAGCGTGTTCAGACACCAGGATTGAATCTCCTTTCTGCACCCGGAAATGATCTGGTGGCATCGACAGCGCTGGCAGCGGCTGGTGCGCAGATGGTCCTGTTTTCCACAGGACGTGGTACCCCCTTTGCTTCTCCAGTGCCAACAGTAAAAATCGCATCCAATCCGCGCATTGCCGCCTGGAAGCATAATTGGATCGATTTCAGTGCCGGACGTCTTCTGGAAGGAGGTCATTCTTTACCTGAGCTTTCTCAGGAATTGTTTGATCTTGTACTTAGCGTGGCAGGTGGGCAAAAGGTTTGTAGTGAAGAACACGGCTTCCATGATCTTGCCATCTTCAAAACAGGTGTTACTTTATAACAGGGTTCTTGAAACGTCCTTCCGAGTGTTATCCCGGAAGGATATTTTTTCAGGGCTGCAAATATGCGCTGAGGTGAAAATATGACTGTTCAACCGATCAACGGCTTCTGGTGTTATGAGCTGCTGCACTCATCCCGGATGCACGGCATAATTGAACTTCCGGGAACACTGGATACATGTGGCATTGGATTTCCGGACAATAACCCGCGGCCATGGCATCCGGAAGCCGGGTTGCAAACGCTTCAGGAAGCCACTGGGGCCATCACCACCCGATTAACCAGAAAGCATACGTATGAGGGGGCTGTTCGATTATCCCGCACTATTCGGTTCGATCCACCGGAAAACCAACGCGTATTCCTGGATTTCGAAAGAGCCAGATACATGGAACTGAACCTGAATGGCGTTACCGTACAACCTGTTCGTGCCCCTTCCATTTCAACACCATATACATATGAGGTTACCAATCTGATAACCGGAAATGACAAGATCACACTGACAGTGGACAATACATATCCAGGGTGGCCCCGGGAATCTATTGTTTATTCATCGGCAGCAACTGATGAAACACAAACCAATTGGAATGGAATTCTCGGGTATATGCAGATAAGAACAGAGGACCAGGTCTTCATATCTCATCTTGCGGTATATCCATGCCGCGACAATACACTCGATGTTCAGGTTGAACTTTCGTGCGGGATTCCTTGGAGTGGTGAACTGAGGCTCACATCCCCTGCACTGAAAACATCAGCGTCTATGGCAGTCCGGATTTCAACACCTGGGACCTGTACATTTCGTTTTTCAGGATTACAGGTTTGCGATCAGATCCGAAGATGGGACCTGGAAGAAGGCAATCTGTATACGCTCATTGCACAACCGGGACACTTTGAGGCAAAATCAACACTATTTGGCTTTCGCACATTCGGTGTTTCTGAAGCTGCGCGCTTAACAGTGAATGACCGGGTCTTTTTCCTGCGAAGCGAAACCAACTGTGCTGTATTTCCTGAAACCGGACATTCTCCTATGGAGCCGGAATCCTGGACACAGATACTCAGAACATATCAGGAGTACGGTGTGAACTGCATTCGTTTTCACTCCCATGTTCCTCCTGAAGCTGCTTTCACGGCTGCGGATCATTTGGGTATCCTTATGCAGCCAGAGCTGTCTAACTGGAATCCGCATACTGCTTTTGAGGACGATACCGGTTTCAAGTACTATCAGGATGAACTTATCGAAACTCTGCGTATGCTATCGAATCATCCGTCTTTTGTTATGCTTACACTTGGCAATGAATTATGTGCAGGAGAATTGGGACATCTTCGTATGAACACGCTTCTGCGACTGGCCAGGGAAAAGGACCCGACACGCTTATACTCATCTGCATCCAATTGCGAATATGGTCAGAATGGTCCCGATGCCGAGAGTGATTTTTATACAGCTCAGAATTACACTTCGTATATGCTCAGAGCAACCTCTGCAGGTTTCCACGGACATCTGAACAATAAAAAACCTGATACGATCACGAACTATGAAGAAGGTGTACAGGCTTTCCTTGCCAGGTTCCATATTCCTCTGTTTACGTTTGAAGTGGGGCAATATGAGGTGCTTCCAGACTTTCATGAAATCAACATGTTTCATGGCGTAACATCACCGGATAATTACATATGCATAAGAAACCGTGTGTACGAACTGGGCTTTGATTCCCAGTGGACCAAGCGCGTGGAAGCATCAGGAGAACTTGCCAGACTATGCTACCAGGCGGAAGTTGAGGCTGTTCTTCGAACGCCTTCACTTTCCGGGATAAGTCTTCTTGGGCTGCAGGATTTTCCTGGTCAAGGGACTGCATTGATTGGTATGATGGGAGCACATCTGAAACCCAAACCATATGCATTTGCAGATCCGGAACGCTTTCGGAACTTCTTCACGGATGTCCTGCCAATGGCATATCTGGAAGGCTATACATATCAGGCCGGTGTCATTTTCCGGGCTGATATCAGGATTGCAAATTATGGCAGGCACGAGCTTTCAGGTTGTATGAAATGCGAATTGTCCAGTGAAAGAACAAAAATCATGGAGTCCATATTTCCATTGCGGCGTGTTCCATGTGGTCAGGTCACATCAATCGATAAACTGGAATGGAAACTTCCGCTTTGGGACTCCCCTATGCAATGTACTCTCACATTAACCATCGATCAATATACACATTCTTATCCGATCTGGGTCTATCCGCGGGCTCTGCCAGTTCGTCCGGATTCAATATACGAGGCAGCAGAGCTGAATGATCATGCTGTGGAAGTTCTGAGAAATGGCGGAAGAGTGTTTTTATCACCGCCCTCTACAGAGGAAGCGCTGCCGGGTTCAATAAAGACTCAGTTCAGTACAGATTTCTGGTCTGTGGGCACTTTTCCATTCCAGTCTGGTAGCATGGGACAGTGTATTGATGAATCGCATCCTCTGTTCCGTAATTTCCCGACGGATTCGTTCAGTAACTGGCAATGGTGGCCAATGGCCAATCAAAGGGCTGTATTACTTCCGAGACCTATGAAGGCAATTATCACAGAAATGGACAGTTATGCTTATCTGCGGCCCATGGCCAAGCTGTTTGAATGCAAATGTGGCGGTGGATCGGTACTCTTTTCCAGCATGGGACTTCAGAATCTTCAGGAGTATCCTGAAGCACGTGCTTTGCTTTCCAGTATTTATACCTATATGGATTCTGCTGATTTTCAGCCGGATCAATCTTTGAGCATAGCAGAAGTGAAAAAAATGCTGCATACATCAGAATGAAAGAGTTAACACAAATCTATTCACATCAAATCGTGATTCAACTTTGTTTCCGGGATTCACATGCAACTATCGTATTTCCTGGCGGTCAACACTGCTGGTGAACGATCATTATTCTTTTCATTAGAGGATATTCCCAAAGTCCGGTGAACAATACTATCATCCTGTTACATAAATAAAGGGGGATTTCCATGTTACTGATTCGTGGCGGGTATATTAAGCCCATTACAGATCCGGATATTCCTGACGGTGATCTTCTGATCGACGATGAGGGACACATTGCTGCGATTGGAACACATCTTGATGTATCGCCAGATGTACCTGTTTTTCAGGCTGAAGGCTGTATGGTTACACCGGGACTGATTGATGCCCATACACATATAGGCCTGGATGAAGAAGCCATACGTTGGGAAGGCGACGACTACAATGAGATGTCGGATCCATGTACCCCGCAGATGCGTGGCATTGATGGGATTAACCCACTGGATGAAGCATTCGGAATGGCCCTGGCAGGTGGCGTTACAACAGCGATCACAGGTCCAGGGTCTGCAAATGTCATTGGCGGGACGTTTGTTGCGATCCGCTTGAACGGAAAATCTGTGGACTCAATGGTGCTCCGGAACCCGGTCGCGATGAAAGCTGCATTCGGAGAGAATCCTAAAGGCTGTTATGGACAGCAAGGGAAAAAAGCACCTGTTACACGTATGGGGATTGCAGCGATCTTACGTGAAGCCTTGACTAAAGCGAAGCAATACAAACTGGAAAAAATACAATCTAAGGATACCAAACCTGTCCCCTATGATGCGAAACTAGAAGCCTTGATACCGGTTATTGACAGAGAAATCCCGTTAAAGTGTCATGCCCATCGGGCGGATGATATTCTCACTGCAATTCGGATTGCTGAAGAATTCAATATTCGCATTACGTTGGATCATTGTACAGACGGACATCTTATCGCAGATATTCTGGCACAAAAAGGATATCCCGTACTTGTCGGGCCGTCATTAGGCGATAAAAGTAAGTTTGAGCTAAAAAATAAAACTTTTGCGACTCCTGGGATTCTTTACAAAGCAGGGATTGAAGTCTGCATCATAACAGATGCCCCGGTCATTCCACTGTATTACCTGCCTTTATGTGCCGGGCTGGCTATTCGCGAAGGCCTCCCGGAAGATGCGGCATGGCGTGCGATTACCATTAATCCCGCGAGAGTTGCTGAGGTCGATGGCCGCATTGGATCCCTGGAAGTCGGTAAGGATGCTGACATTGCCATATTTGAAGGGAATCCGTTGAGAGATATACAGGCCAGAGCCAGACAGGTATTTGTGATGGGAAAACCCGTGCTTTGATAAAAGAAATGCACAGCAGTCTGTTCGCAGACTGCTGTGCGCATGGGATTCATGGTTCATCGTCGTAAACTTGACTGCTGAGTGCTTCCAGGAGTGTCTGCTCCTGTTCTGCATGAGGAATATCGGGATTATAGACGATGGGTTTCATAACGCGAATCAGGCGCTTTTTCTCGTCTATATGTACAGGATAGAACTTCAGTCGTATTCCAAGTCGACGGTATGCCATTGGGCCCATCAGCAGGAAGCCTTTACTCAGTTCACTGGCGTGATGCTGATACCCGTCAGGATACTGTGCAAAAATCGCCAGATGCTCTCCTTTGCGCAAAACCTCAATGCTATCTTTGAATGTCTTTATGACATGCTCATCATAGTATACAGGGATTCCTGGTGTGGATCGCATAATAGGTGGCATCAGCAATGCAACAATGTATGGTATTGTGATATTGTATAAAAATGCCAGCTTGCTCTTGGGATTCCACCAGTTATCATTGCGGACATATGCTGGTAATCCTTTTCTGTCAATGACACCGGCATTGTACCATGGGTGAATCTTATCACGCAGATCGAAATATGCACATATATCAATCGGCCCCCAGGCACGGGCGTGATTGGGACAGAATACACACGCTTCGCCATCGAACGGTTCTTCCCATTCTGTCCTGAGTGTAGGGGTGAATAATCTGACTAAAGCTCTGATAATACGGTAACTAAGTTTCATACGCCGAATCCTTTAATATAATTGAAAAAAACAGATGCATACTAACAACTGTTTTTCGCGGACTAAGTATATCATGACTCGTAACACGCGGCAAGAATAAAAATAGTTTCTCCTGTATGTTGTTTATACATATGCAAGTTTTGGATGCTATAGAATTCTGAAGAAATGAGGACATACAATGGAATATCTATCATTGAATGGTACATGGAAAATGCGCCAAATTGGGTTGGATACATGGCATGATGCCCTGGTTCCTGGTTCGGTGTATGCGGACCTGATGCGTGATCATACACTTCCGGATCCTTTTTGGCGTGAGAACGAACTCGAATTCTTTGATCTGATGAAAAATGACTTTGAGTATACAAAAACATTCGAAGTTTCAGATACATTTTTGAAGCACAAACATGTAATTCTTCAATGCCAGGGATTGGATACACTGGCATGCATCATCGTAAATGGTACACAAGTTGCTGAAACTGATAATATGCATATTGAGTACCGTTTTGATATTAAGCAATACCTTCATTCTGGCGAAAACCGTATAACGATTCAGTTCCGGTCCCCAATTCAGTATTGCCTTGACAAACAGAAGGATCAGCCAATGTGGGGATCAACGGATGCGATTCCAGGATTTGGCTATATTCGAAAAGCACACATGATGTTCGGCTGGGACTGGGGTCCCCGTTTACCGGATGCGGGCATCTGGAAACCACTGGGAATTCAAGCATTTGATGTTGCAAGGATTAACTCGATTCGAATTGAACAGCTTCATGAAAATGGTCATGTTTCCCTTATTCTCCATCCGGAACTGGAAGGACAATATGATCTTTGTACATTACATGCGGAATGCACCACACCGGATGGTTGTCGTCTGGAATTCGATTCTGATGGTACCTTGACGATTCAGACCCCAAAGCTTTGGTGGCCCAATGGTTATGGTGCTCATCCACTATATTCGGTTCAGGTGAAGTTGGATTATGATCATGAAACTATTGACACCTGGACAGCACGGATTGGTCTCAGAACACTTTCGATAAGCCAGGATGCAGATCAATGGGGTAATGAGTTCTGCCATATTGTAAATGGTGTGAAAATCTTCGCTATGGGTGCTGATTATATTCCTGAAGACAATATCTTTTCAAGAATTACCCCTGAGCGCACCCGCCGATTGCTTGAAGATGCTGCCATGGCTAATTTCAATACAATCCGTGTCTGGGGCGGAGGATACTATCCTTCTGATGAATTCTATGATCTTTGTGATGAGCTTGGTCTTCTTGTCTGGCAGGATCTCATGTTTGCCTGTTCATTCTATACCCTATCACCTTCTTTTGAAGAGTCGATCCGCACTGAAGTCACGCAGAATGTGAAACGGATTCGGAATCATGCTTCACTCGCACTGATCTGTGGAAACAATGAGATGGAGCAATTTATGGGGGTTGCAAATCACTTGCTTGAGAATGGATTTGATCCTCAGCGTGATGACTACACAACTGCTAATACCAAGCGCAGTCACATCTCAGACTACATTAAAATGTATGAGTATATTCTTCCGTCTATTGTTCATGAAGTTGCACCTCAGACATTCTGGTGGCCCTCTTCCCCTTCGTCAGGTGGAAACTTTGATGTACCACAGGACCCAACCCGCGGGGATGTTCACTACTGGGAAGTATGGCATGGTGAAAAACCTTTTACCGAGTATCGAAAGTATCAGTTCCGCTATGTTTCAGAATTCGGATTTCAGTCATTTCCATGTCTGAAGACTGTAGAAACATTCACATTGCCATCTGACCGTAACATTTTTTCCAGGATTATGGAACGTCATCAGAGGAACAAGTCTGCCAACGGGAAAATTCTTTCCTATCTTTCTCAGACATTCCGATATCCTAAAGACTTCGATATGCTCATTTATGCTTCACAACTACTTCAGGCTGAAGCGATCCGTTATGGTGTAGAATACTGGCGGCGTAATCGTGGCTGCTGTATGGGGGCAATCATTTGGCAGCTCAATGATTGCTGGCCAGTAGCATCCTGGTCTTCTATCGATTCACTTGGTCGCTGGAAAGCATTGCATTATGTAGCCAAACGTTTCTTTGCTCCTGTCATGATTTCTATAGAAGAGGAAGGAGAATTATCTCAGAATCCGCATATTAATGAATTCCTTGAGAAGCCCATCCAGGCCGGAGTGCAAATGTGCCTTTCTAATGAGACAATGAATGAAATTCATGGGACAGTATGCTGGGCACTGCGCGATGCTTCTGGCAAAGCGTTACAGGAAGGCAGCATGGAACTGAGTATACCTGCACTTGCTTCAAAACGGATGGACAGGATGCTGTTTCCAGGTATATCGATTACTGACACTTATTTCAGTTGCGAATATCGAGAGAACGGCAAGGTTGTTACTTCTTCAACAGCTTTGTTCTGTGCACCAAAGCATTTTAATTTTATGAACCCGGGCCTTGCTGTAAGCGCAGACAACAATACAATTACAGTCCAGGCAAGTGCATATGCCCGCATGATTCGACTGGAAAGTGACGATCCGGATTTGCTACTTGAAGATAATTACTTTGATCTTAATGGCGGGAGTCGGACTATACGTGTTTTACGTGGTTCATCTGACGGGATCAGAGCGTGCTCTGTTGTTGATATCAGTTAACTGTCATAGAAAAGTAATATGATG
>ONWQ01000364.1 GCA_900321565.1 uncultured Eubacteriales bacterium | reverse complement strand
GGCCTCCTACAAGAAGCTCAAATTTCTGGAAACTGCAAAACATTACGTATCAGAAAGGAGAGATGGCTCTCCTCCCACGACTGAAGTAACGGGTGTCCGAGCCTAAATAACATGAAGACAGAACCCTACATCATTTGCAGATGGTCGCGAGCATGACAGTCTGGTATAATCCCACTATATTATACAGGTGAAATGACCGGGTGTGGCCCCGGATAGATGCTGGATGGGAGGAACATGGTAATGACGGGATCAGAAAAGCAGCAGAAGGCCGAGCGGTATAAACTGCTGACAGGACTCTTTTTCCGGCTGCTGCCATATCAGATTCTGCTGATCGTGATCAATGCGGTGAACGGGATTGTGGACAGTCTCTATGCCAGTAATGTGATCGGCGAAAAGGCCATGAGTGCCATCGGACTGTATGGTCCCCTGAACCACTTTCTCTATGCTGCCGGCATCATGCTGGTCAGCGGCTCCCAGATCCTGTACGGACGCTACCTTGTCCAGGACAGAAAGCGTATCCACAGCATCTTTACCGTGAACATCCTCGTCTCTCTTGGTATTTCGGTCCTGACGGCCGGAGTGATGGTCCTGGCTGCGCTCACGAACCTGACGCGGGTCTTTACCGAGCAGCAGCCGGAACTGCAGATGCTCAATCAGTATATGCTGGGTCAGGCTATCGGGATTCCGGCCCTGATCGTGGGTCAGCAGTTGTTTGCGTTCCTTTCCCTGGAAAACCAGACCAGGCGTACCATGACGGCAAGCATACTCTGCTTTCTGGTCAATGCCATACTGGATCATCTGTTCATTGCCGTCTTCTCCCTGGGCACCTTCGGGCTTGGCCTCAGCTCGGCCCTGGCCAGCTGGGTGTTCCTGGGCATCCAGGCGGTGTACTACATCAAAGGCAGATCCGAGTGGAAGTTCACTCCCCGCGCATGCAGATGGTCGGATGCCCCGGAAATCTGCAGACTCGGCTACGTAGGTGCCATCTCACGGTTTGTGGAAATGTTCCGCTGCCTGATCGTCAATTTCCTGGTGCTCAGGTATGTCGGAAGCGTCGGACTGTCCTCATTTGCCGCATCCAATGCACTGCTGGCGGTGATCTGGGCCGTCCCCTTCGGTATGGTTGCCGTATCCCGCATGCTCTTCAGTATCAGCATCGGGGAATCTGACAGGAGATCCCTTGTGGATGTCATGCGCATTGCGCTGACCCGCGGGATGGGCGTGATGCTCTGCATTGTTGCATTGCTTGTCCTTCTGGCGGAGCCTCTGACACAGCTGTTCTACCGTGACCCGGCCAATCCGGTATATCATATGACCGTCATGGGTTTCCGGCTTCTCCCGCTGTGCATGCCCCTGGCAATGGTCAGTCTGCATTTTGCATCCTATGCGCAGACCATGGAAAAGAAACCGCTGTCCATTGTGCTTCCGGTCATTGACGGCGCGGGAGGCGTGGTTCTCTGCAGCCTGATCCTGATTCCGCTGATGCAGATGAACGGTCTGTATCTGTCCAATATTCTCAATGGTGTGATCTGCTTTGCTGTGGTTGCCCTTTTCGCCCGGCTTGCCCTGAAACGCATGCCCCGATCCCTGGAGGACCTGATGGCCATCCCGGAAAGCTTTGGCGCGTCCGAGGATGAGCGCATGGACCTGAGTGTCAGGAGCATGGATGAGGTGATTGCGATCTCCGGACAGGTGATGGAGTTCTGCCGCAAACGCGGGATTGACGAACGCAGAGCGTACTATGCCGGGCTGTGCATGGAGGAAATGGCCGGGAATGTGGTGCAGCACGGGTTTACCAAGGACAGGAAAGCGCATTCCATCGATCTGCGGATTGTGCACAAGGGCAATGATGTGATCATGCGCATCCGGGATAACTGCACCGCTTTCAATCCGACGGAGCGGGCGAGTGCCCTGGAACTCGGTGATGACTTCCGGAATATCGGCATTCATCTTGCCTTCAGGGCTGCCAGTCGTGTGAGTTATCAGAACCTTCTGGGACTGAATGTCCTGACCATAAGCATCTGACAGCGTGCAGGACGACGGAGCCAGTCGGGCTCCGCCCGTGCGTGCAACAGTCCAGGCGTTAATGCACAGGTGCAGGTCCGGACACGGCTTTTTCGGAGACACAAAGAAAACGGGCGGATCAAATGATCCGCCCGTTTTGAAATCCGGGAATTACTTGCCCATGATCCGTTCGCCGATGGTGCGGCCGGAAACAATGGCGTACCCGAACCCGGCACCATGCATGTAGGTGTAGCCCATGATGCTGCGGTTGGACACACATCCGCCGGCCCAGAGGCCTTCAATGATCTTGCCTTCGGTATCCAGTACATGGAAGTCCGCGTCCGTCTTGACACCGCCGATGGTACCGGCCATGCAGACACCAACTCTGAATGCGTAATATTTATTGCCCTGTACAGCCATTTCCGGCGTGAGCATCTTACCCATGACGGTATCGTTTCCGGCAGCGCAGTCTTCATTGTACCTGGCAACGGTCGTGGCCAGAGCTTCCGGAGAAACATGCATGGCTTCCGCAAGTGCTTCCAGGGAGTCCGCACTGACTACGGTCTCGCCGTCGACCTGTGCATCCAGTACGTCCACGCCCTCAGTATTGTCTGCCAGGACAGCCCATGCGGTACCGTTATCCGGCTGTTCGTCAATGCGCAGGGAGACCTCATAGTAGTCTGCGCCCTCATTGACAAAGCGTTCTGCATGACTGTTCACAAGCAACCGCTGGGCAACCGACATGAAGTTGGCAAAATTGCCCGCCACACGATTGGGTGAGGAGGTACCGACGGAAATGATGGCGCCGTTTTCATACATGGCGGCACCGATATCCCGTGCCATCTTGATCCCGTCGCCGGTATCGGCCACGGATGCCGTGTCAAAACTGATCCAGTTGACATAGGCAGGGGAGTACTGACTGAGCAGTTCCTCATCCCGGGAGTATCCGCCGGTGGCCAGTACAACGCCGGTATCAGCACGGATCGTATAGGAACCGTTGGCATCCGTTACGACCGCCCCGACAACTTTGCCGTCTTCCACAACCAGTTCAGTCCCGGCTGTATTGAGCCGCAGATCAGCACCGGCTGCTTTCAGATATTCCACCATGGGATCCGTAATGGTGTAGCCGCCTACAAAGAGCTGGCTTCCGTCTTCCTGTACGATGGCTTCCGGAATTACGAAGTCCGTACCCGGCATGGAGCGGTAATAGGTCCATTTCACGAACCCGAGGTCCTCGAGCCAGTCCAGGGCGGGACAGATTCCGGCAAGGTATGCCTCAACGCGTGCCTTCTCAGGATACCCGGGATCCACGCCCACGATCTCCACATAATGTGCAACATTGGCCATCCAGTCGTCCACCCACTGCTCTTCTGAGTAGGTGTATCCCTGGCTCTTCATGAACCGGGTGAGCGGACCGGTCAGTACAGCGCCTGCGGTTGCGGAAGTGCCGCCGAAGACACCGGTCTTCTCCACAACAACTACCCGGGCAGGGTCTGCGCCGTTCTCAATGGCAGACACGGCAGCCACCAGTCCGGTACCACCGCCGCCCAGGACCAGGATATCGCACGTCATGTCCTCATGGACGACTGCGGTTTCCGTGGGCTCTGCCTTTTCCAGGTCATCATTGGTGAGCCCGGCCTGCGCAAGGGCAGCGGCAGCGGCTTCCAGTATGGCCTTGCTGGTGAAGGTGGCACCGCTGAACGTGTCCACGACAACCGAGTTGCTGTCCACCATGGCCTGAGGCAAGGCATCAATGGCATTGGAGCCGATGCCCTGGGTCTCGGAATCGCCCTTTACTTCAACGGCATAGATCCGGTTCCCGTCCAGGGTCAGGGTCACACTCACTTCACCGCCATAGCCCTGTGCAGTGGCTGTGTACTCTTTGTACGCCTCAGCCAGTCCCCAGGAGCACAGACTCAAAAGCATGGTCAGAACAAGGAAACAGGAGAGAACTTTCTTCATGATGAGTCACCCTTTCTATTTAATTAATGAGTGCCTACAGTATATTGCACGCATCAGATCGGAACAAGAAACTTTGCCGGAGACCATGAAAAAAAGTCCCGCGTGAATCGGGCATTCGGGACCTGCTCGGCAGGAATCCGTACAGTTCCCGGGTCCCGGCTGCCGGCATGAAAGCAAAAAACCGGGGCACGGCCTTCACGGATTCTGTCATGAAAGCCTCTGCCCCGGGGTCTGTTCCTCGGGATGGGTCTGTATGCAGCGCAGACAACGGACGCGCTGTCTCAGTCGCTTTCCGGAATGCCCTGCATGAATTCCCTGAGCACCTGCCTGGCCCGGACTTCATATTTGCCGTTGAACACATGCTCGCCGCCTTCGATTTCTTCGTAGCGGCAGTCCGGATAGATATCCTTCAGTTTTCTGGCATAGCTGAGATCGACAATACGATCCTGCGTTCCATGCACCAGCAGCACCGGACCGGTATACCCGCGCATGGCCTGGTACGGGTCCATGTCGAGGACTGCCCGTGCATACCCGCCACCCAGTTTCATGGGGATATGTCCGAGTACATCCGGAATCTCTGAGGGGTCAAAGGTATAGTACATCATTTTTCCTCTGCGCGCGTCATCCGGAATGCATACGGCAGGGTAGAAGAGGATCAGCCGCTCAATGGCCGGAGCACCCAGCTCCGCCGCCAGGAGCCCGGATACAAACCCACCCTGACTGCAGCCCATCAGGGAGATCCCTTCCGGGGCCAGCTGCTCCTGTACGCCCTGCACAACGGCCCGCAGGTCTGCCTTTTCCGTCAGTACGCTCATGTCCTCACTGCGTCCGTCACTGTGACAGACGATCCCGCCGCCGCAGAAATCAAAGGTCACCGCAAGGAAGCCAAGCTCTTCCAGCACTTTTGCATACCCATAACACATCTGCTCATTGGCCAGAAACCCGTGGCTGAGTATGACGGCATGCCGGGGACGGTCGTTTTTCCCGAAAACATGCCCGCGGATGGTCAGACCATCCCGTGTGAATGCCATCTTTGTCTTCATGATCAGTATCCTCCATGGGTTGTTCCGCTTGCCGGCCCGGAGTCCCTGTGACGGACGGCGAACGAAAGAATGCTGAGAGCATCTCATGCATCCGTACAGACGCGCCGGGAAAGCTCCAGAATGATCCTGGCCTGAGCCTGTGCGGGAAGACGCGGGCTGCTGCTGATCCATGCCTGGAGCAGGTGATAACTGCCATGGATCGCAAAGGAAAGCATGGCCTGACGCATGGATGGATCAGTGCAGTTCTTCAGGGAGGCGTTCAGCAGATCACTGATTTTCGGAAGTGCAAGCAGTTTTTCAGCAAAGTGCGGATCAATGCTGCTGGTGAGCATGAGCCGGGACAGTTCGGGATTCTCTTCCAGATACTGGAAAACCAGGGTCACCCGTTCCTGTATGCTCTCCTGATTCTCAGGGTCCACCTCCGCGAGACGCTCTGCAATCTGACTGAGAAAGTGTTCGGAGATATCATCGAACAGCGCATACTGGCTGCTGTAGTGATGATAGAATGTTGTCCGGTTGATGCCTGCATGCTCACACAGTTCACGGATGGAGATGGCATGAATGGGCTGTGTCTGGAGCATTTTCAGGAAAGCATCCCTGAGCAGTTTTCGGGTCAGCATGATCCGCTGATTCTCTTTCCGTTCCATATGCATCCTCCGAAGCATAGATTTGCGCTCATCTGCTGGATGTGAATGCCACACCTGTTGATTTTATTATAGAATTCTGCTAAGTACAGATCAAGCCGGAACATGGAATGAGAATGTTTTTTCGTGGTATCTGCCGGTTGCACCAGGGCCATCGGTGTGTTACCGGAAGTCTCTGTCTGCATGCCTTACTGTGCATTCCTGACCGGTTCGGAACGCTTCCGGTACCTGCCTTTACCGTCAGCACCGAGGATGATGGACCCGGAGCGCATCATGACCATGGGTGTGCGCCTGGCGGACACCTTACTGCATGGTCAGGGTGAGGTATGTATTTTTTTCTTACTTGTTCCTTAACGAAGTTAGTAATCCCTTCTAAATAGAGCTACTTGACGAAATGGAAAGAGCATATTCCGACGGTGTAATTAGAAACCTCTTTTTGAACGCTGTATTAAAGGTGCGGATGGTGGAAAACCCTGTTTGTCCAGCAATTTCTGTGATGCTGAAGGATGACTGCTTCAGCAGCCTGGCTGCCTCATCCAGGCGGTGCATATTGATCATTTCACAAAAGCCTATGGAAAAATACTGACGGAACAGGTGCGACGCATAGTTATAGCTGTAGCCCATATGCCGGGCCAGGTC
>ONWQ01000361.1 GCA_900321565.1 uncultured Eubacteriales bacterium | reverse complement strand
TCTGCAGCTTCTGCTGTACCTGCGCAGACGGCACAGGCGCAATCATGGGCATGTACCCAAGATCGGACGCAGATATCTTAAGTAACCCGAGGGGCCTAAGCGCCCCTTTTTCTTTTGCGCCTCCGCAAAGCGTGCAGGCGCAGGGCAACCGCCAGGAGACTACTTTCCGATCCTGGACTGGCACGACAGACCTTCGCAGTCTGAATTCCCGGCCCGTATTCCGGTGCATCCGCCGACTGCCCCGCTGTCAGTCATGGCATGACTTATAAATCCCGGCAATTCTGTTCCTGGTTTCTGAGCACTTCTGCCTGCTCCATCAGGCATTCAGGCGCATCCGGTTCATCAGGGAATCTGTGCAGGGTCCAGGCTGAAGAGAGTCCCTTCGCTTCCATCTTCTTCCGAATGCAGGAAAGAACCATCAGCAACAGATAGTATGCCCTTCAGGGCGCTCTCAGAGAAGGTCATCATTCTTTTCAGATTCAGCTGTTCCTTCATACTCCGGAATTGACACATCACGATTGCCCGGGAGAACAATGCCGGAGCCCAGGATTTCCAGTGAGTTTCAGAAATCAATACCAGGATTTTTCCGCAGTATTCCGGGAATCCGGGTTTCAATCGCGCATGTCCACGGTCTCGAGCACAATGCCGGACAGAATCCCGACCGGTTTCACACGATAGGCATCCGTCCATTCATCGCCCCGGGTACGCCACGCGTCCGGACCGAACCAGCGGAACGCATCATTGCTGTTGTGCAGGTACCCGAAGCCGTTATGACGTCCTATGACTGCCGTGATTTCCAGTGTATGCCGGCCGCTCTTCAGACTGCCCAGGACCAGGCGGTTCGGCGCAAACGCAATCCGGCCCATGGCCTGACCGTCCAAGCGCACGGTGAGCAGGGCTGCGGAAAAGACCGGTACCCGGACCGCATAGGTCCCCTGCTGCGGAATTTCCATCCCGAACCTGAAGACCGCTCTGCCTGACCAGAAAGGCATTCCCTGCCGCGTGAGATCGCCCAGGGTTTTCCTGTGCCCTGGCAGGATCATGCTGTTGCCACCGGGTACCGCCTGCACATCAAAGTCTCCCAGCAGGTACAGGCTCTCCAGATTGGTCTTCCGGTCATACCCGAGTGTCAGAACCAGAGTATTGCGCCCCTGCACCAGGCCTGGAAGCGGAAGCCTGCGGATGCATTCATCCACATAGAATCCGCAGTCCCTGTATACAACGTTCTGTCCGTTCCACACAATCCTGCACCTTTCTGGATGCTCCATGGCAAGCTCACAGGCGCAGTCGGTTTCTGAGACAACCTCATAATACAATGTCACCGGCTGAGGCTCCCCGGACTGTATGGCGTAAGGCTGCATCATGGCACCATACCGTGGCTTGATTCCGAGCTGGTTCCGGATCGTGGTATCCAGCCGGAGGATCTCTTCCTTTTCTGTGACCGGGCTCTCACCTACCCGCGCTCTGGCATAGTCCATGAGCAACATATTGGGTTCGCCAAACGTGACGGTATCCGGAGCAAGCAGTGTCATACAGGGCACGAAGCTAAGGCTGTCCGCCTGAACAGGCCCGGAAACACCCGGACGGAGCCGCAGAAGAAGGCTGTCCTCAGCATAGGCTGTCCAGGGAATCACGGTGAACCGGGCATCATAGACGGCAGGCAGTGTCCTGGTCTGCCCTGTCATGGGATCCAGCTGTTCCACCGCATACCGGCCGGTAATACGGATGATATAGTTTTCCGGCGTATCCGCCTTTTCCGCTCTGGGATAAGCATGGCACAGGAACAGCCATTGTGTATCACCGTCCTCGCGCCACTGGGACAGAAGATTGTCTGCCGGAGCGCCATCTGACCTGCGCAGCGTAAACCCTGTGTCCAGCATCCCGCACAGAGATGCCATGGTTTCTGCACACATGCACGCCCCGGCAAAGGCTTCCGCATCGGCGGACGGGCATGCATCCACAAGACGCGGGATCCTGCCGGTGAATATCACGCACCCGCCCTGTTCGCGGAATGCACGGAGGATATTCAGGGTGGACATTCGGATGGTATCCATATCCGGCATAAGGACTGTCGTATAGGTCATCTCACCCACATGCAGACCACAGGCATCGGAGTATGCATGTTGGTCCGGAAGCAGGGACTCGGAGATCAGGTCAAAGTCTTTCTGATTCAGAAGCAGGCCGCAGATGAGCGCATCGAACGCGGCATCCATTTCTCTGCGAACGGACAGGGTATCCGCGACATTCCCGAGATGCAGCCACATGGATTCCACCGGATGGATCACGGCTATCCGGATCCGGGGCTTGCCACGGGTAAGCACGGTATTCAGGCGGGCAAAGTAGTCCTCAAGCATGGAGAATTCTTCCCAGTACGGGGACTGGGAAAAGATAGAGCCCGGCCAGTCGCGTTTGGCTTCACCTTCCATACTCATCCATGCCAGGTGCGGCACACGGGCCGTGACACCCAGAGCAGCCTGCCAGTCGCCCTGCAGTCTGAATGTCCTGAAGTCACAGTTCCATTCCGTAACCCCGTACAGCTCACTGGTCACACCTTCCCTGCCCAGCTGATGCGCCACACTGGCTGCCTGTTTGACAGTCAGGAACAGACGGTCATCGCAGAGCACATCCACACCAGGCAGGTCCATGCTCCGGTAGCAGCGCATGCAGTCACCAAGGGATGCAGCCTGTGCAGACAGGCTGTCCTCACTGAGCACGTGCCCGGTCATCAGGATATGGTGCGCCCTGCACCATTCAGCAATCGGGTCAAGGA
>ONWQ01000202.1 GCA_900321565.1 uncultured Eubacteriales bacterium | reverse complement strand
ACGGACGATAGCACGGCCCAGAGCAACACGCTGACGCTGACCACCGGACAGAGCCTTCGGCTTACGGTTGAGCAGGTGAGCGATGTCAAGAATCTTTGCAGCTTCTTCCACGCGGCGCTTGATTTCATCCTTGGGGGTCTTGCGCAGTTTCAGACCAAATGCCATGTTATCAAACACGGTCATATGCGGATACAGAGCGTAGTTCTGGAACACCATGGCAATGTCGCGATCCTTAGGAGCAACATCGTTCATCAGGCGGTCGCCGATGTACAGTTCGCCATCAGAAATTTCTTCCAGACCGGCGACCATACGCAGAGTAGTGGATTTACCACAACCAGAAGGTCCGACCAGAACGATAAACTCTTTGTCTTCGATGTCCAGGCAGAAATCGCTAACTGCAGTAACGCCGCCCTGATAGATCTTGTAAATGTGCTTCAGAGATACACTTGCCATGGGGAACTCCTCCTCTTAATCGTCAGATTTGATATGCAGCCATCGCTGCTGTGATGGTTACATTATAGGGGTTGAGTATTTGGAAATTAAATAGATGGGTCGTCCAAGGTTTCAAGTTTGTTTTTGTACACATTATACAATCGGCAGCTTTGCCTTTACCGTCTGGAATTCAGGTTTTCACGTTCCTGATGCACATCCTGGATCAGAGTACCAATATACTGTTCTGCCTTTCCAAGCAGATCATCCAGATAACTGTACGTATTGCCGCGGAGTGTCTGCAGCTGCTGATTGGTTTTCTCCGTAAGTTCGTTTGCCTCAACACGGGCCCTGCGGAGTATGCTCTCCTGCTCAACCAGTTCACGTGCCTGTTGCTGCGCTCCGGCAACAATCTGTCTGGCCTGCTGCTGCGCCTGCGCGACAATCATATTCCCTTCATCCTGAGCGCGCTGTGCGCTTTGCCGCACAATACGTTCCTGCTCCTGATGGGTTCTGTCCAGTTCCGCATGAGCCTGACTGATCTGACTTTTCAGTTCTTCAAGTTCTTTCTTGGCATCTGCCACGATGGATTCTGCTTCTTCCTGTGCCTGTTTTTCCGTGTCCTGAGCCTGTTTCCTTGCATTTTCCAGAATGGTTTCCTGTTCATCCACAATATGCATGGCCTCATCCACAGCTTCAGGAAGAGACTGACGAATCAGAGATGCACGGTCCGTCATTTCCCGCAGACTTACCTGCTTCTGATCTGAACGCATAAAGACTTTAGGCGCATTCTCCAGCGCTGTCATGAAATCGTCCAGCGCCATCAATGCGCGCTCAATGGTTTTCCCATCAGCCATACTGCTACCTCCCCGCGGTTCTTCCCGCTATATATGCTTCTATCTCCTCCCGGACTTCATCCGGTACAAATCCATGAAGTTTTCTTCCAAGCCCTGCTGCTTCACGTACAACTGAAGAAGAAATCATGCTGTGCTCCGGTCTGCTCAGCAGCAGAACCGTTTCAATTCCCGGTTCCAGACGCTGATTGATCTGGGCAAGATTCCACTCAGCTTCATAATCCCCAGCATTGCGGACTCCACGGAACATCACATGGATATCATGCTTCCTGCAGTATTCGACAGTCAGACCGGAATATGCGTCAATCTGTACATTCGGAAGGTCATGACAGCATTTCTGAAGAATTGCCATGCGCTGTTCGATAGGAAACATGCCATTTTTTTCAGGATTGAATCCCACGGCAACGATCAGCTCATCCACCAGCTGCGATGCACGTCTGATCAGATCAAGATGGCCTACGGTCACAGGATCAAAACTGCCCGGAAACAGTCCCCGTCTGATGCTATTGTCCATCTTCCTGATCCTTTCTGCGGTACAGCGAGAGACCCACATATCCATACTTGCGCCGGTCATACCTCTCCAGCGCTGTATCTACCACAGGCTCTGTTTCATTCCGGTGCTCAACGACGAGCACTGCGTGTTCAGACATCAGGGGCAAGAGGCAGCTACAGACTTCGCTCAGGTCTGTCATCCGGTATGGCGGATCCAGAAAAATCACGTCAAACTGCATTCCGGTCTCAGCCAGACGTCTGACACAGCTCTGCCATGGCATGCAGAAAATCTGACACTGTGTTTCCGCTCCCAGAGTTCTTACATTCTGTTTCTCAATCCGGTTCGCTTCACGGCTGATATCACACAGAACCGCAGACACGGCACCACGACTGACAGCCTCCAGTGCCAGGGCACCACTGCCTGAAAACAGGTCCAGGACACGGCTGCCGGGGACCTGGTTCTGTATGATGTTGAAAAGATTTTCACGAACACGGTCCAGTGTAGGCCGTGTATCCTCGCCTTTCGGCGCTTCAATTACACGGGAGCGGTATTTACCTGCTACAATTCTCATGTCAGTTCAGCTGCTCAGGCTGTTTCGTCTTTATTACGCGCTTGGCCTTCGTTCTGCTCGATTTCCTGCTGCGTTTCCGCTTGTTTGCCGCGATGTCCGTATGCACCTGTGTGCGCACACGGACGCCTCGGGTATATCCAAAACCGTAAGCTGCCGCAGGTGCAAGCAAAATCAACGGACTGAGCCGTTCCAGAAGAAGAAGTCCTTCGGGGTTCTCAGAACCGATCATGTTGACTATCGGCATCAGCAGAATCCGGATCAGAACCCGCAGAATACTGGTCAGTCCCAGTGGTGTACTGATCATATAGTATGAAACCGCATCCGTTACTTCTTCCCTCGAGGACATACCGGATACCCATGACGGCAGCGCTCCCAGCGAGCTCATCTGCCGCTGAGCTGTCACGGCAAGAATCAGCGCGAACACAATCAGGGGCAGTGAGCCCATAAGGCCTGTAGCCAGACCTTTCCACGGGTGATAGCATCGCTTCAGTTCCTCACCGCCGACTTCATTCCCGTTCTCCTTGCGGCGGTACATGATCTCGCCCTGATTGACTGCAATGGTCCCCTGGGACGTCCCGCTTGAATAAAACAGCAGCAACGTAGCGGCAAGGATGGCACCATTCACAAGGATACGCAGCGGCAGATTATTGAACATCATGACGCCGCATACAATCAGATAAAGGATTCCGACAACCAGGAAACTGCCACAGAAAATCAGTGCAGTACGCAATGTGGTTCCATCCGTTATCGAACCCGTAAGATAAGGCTTCTTGACAATT
>ONWQ01000359.1 GCA_900321565.1 uncultured Eubacteriales bacterium | reverse complement strand
GACCAGGCCATGCTGGATGCAGGTCCTGTGGGCCCCCGGGATTACTTTTGCGGTTTTGCCTCCATGTACAATGTGTACAACTGGAGTGAGGACAATCAGGCCGAGGTTGAACGCGGCTGGATTGTCAAGGCAGATACGATTGACGAACTGGTAGAAAAACTGGCGGCGCAGAGTGGCAATGAACCGATTGATGCCGAGAACCTGAAGAAGACCATTGAAGCCTATAATGAAGGCTGCGCTAATGGTACGGATGCCTTCGGCCGCTCCGAATTCTACCTGGATCCCATTGGTGAAGGTCCTTACTATGCCGCTCAGATTCTGCCGACCATTGTGTATACCATTGGCGGTCTGCAGGGCGGCCCCAATGGCGAAACGCTGGACTGGCAGGGGAATCCCATCCCGCGCCTGTATCACGCCGGCGATGTCGGTCAGCCCACCAAGATCCTGATCCAGGCTCTGCAGGGCGCACTGGCGACCGGTCAGATTGCTGGCGAAGCCTGCAGTCAGCTGGAATCTCACTAATGCAAAGCGACAGGGCTGTGACCTCAGTCACAGCCCTATTCTGAAAAAAGAAGCATCCATGGGAGCTGTGAAGAACGGAATGCAAATGTCCGGAACTTCATGGCTCTTTTCTTATTCATAAAAGCATCGGATGCAGGGAGGAATGCAGGCTTCATTCCGGAGAATGATGGTATCATCATCGGGCTGGAAGTTGTTCATGATCCAGTCAATGGTGGAGCGGGCTGCGATCACGGAAAAAGCATAATTGGCATAACGCTGTTCCTCTGTCAGTTCTGTTCCTCTGTTTGAGCGCATCCGCAGTGAGTTGTTTTCGTAATACCGACACAGGAACTCTTCGAAGGAGTTCTGGCCACGATAGCTGGCAATATTACGGAAAAACTGTTTGTGTGCACGCATATAGTCATGCTCCACGCGCGTCCATTCTTTCCAGTCTCTGAGGGCAGGCTTGAGCCGGAGAACTTCCTCCACCTGTTTTTTGTAAACCCAGACAGCGACATCATACTTATCCGGGAACAGCCGGTAAAAGGTGGAGCGCGAGACGCCGGCCTTTTTCATGAGGTCCTGTGTACGCATTGCGTCCAGTGGAATCGTGTTCAGAAGCTCCAGACACGCCTGCTCAATCTTTTCCTTTGCCTTATCCTTTGCCATAGCAGTAATGCCTCCTGATCTTTCCCGTGTATGGACAGAACGTTTCCTGCATGGTCGGAAGCTCTGGCCACAGATCATACTATACCGTTTGGAAGTAGACGTATGATGAGAATGCTGTCCCGGCATGGATGAGTTCGCTTCAGTGCCGGAAAGAACAGGCATTGTGGCTGCATGCATCGAATCAGTGAATGAATGGGAGCATGGGTGTGGAAGCGCGTATACCCGGTCACTGTCAGGCTCAGCAGTGACGTTCAGTCCATGGGTATTGTACGGGAAATGGTCTGCAGAATACAAGTGTATACTTGAAAGAGAGGATGGGTCTGTTGCCCTGGTTGCAGGAGAAAAAGCCTGCTTCAGGAGAAAGTTACGCAGGGATGTTTCTGCTTGTCTGATGTACCGCCATGTGGGACTATACAATGATGAAAGCCAGTTGCATGTACGAAAGCGGACCTTCAGCGTCAAAGAGAGGAGTGCCTGCTGTGCAGGGGATGGAAATGATTACAGCTGACGAAATCATGGACTGTTGAATTTCTCCACATCCAGCTGATTTTCACTTTTGGCAACGATCAGGGCCGCTGCGACATCACCGGTTGTATTGGACGCGGTGGTGAACATTTCCAGGACGGGATTGATGGCGATGACCAGTCCGATGGCTTCAGTCGGTACGTTCAGTGCATTCAGAACCACACTCAGACACACGAGCCCGGCACCGGGGACGCCCGGAGCGCCCAGGGACAGAAGGATGATGGTTAAGGCAACCGAAAGCATGGAAGAAAGCGGAACATTCACTCCATAGGCTCTTGCCAGGAACAGGCCTAAGACGCACAGGTAGATACAGGTGCCGTCCATATTGATTGTGGCACCGAGCGGAATGGAAAAGTTGCTTATCTTTGGCGCAATTCCCATCTTTTCTGTACAGATACGCATGTTGGTGGGTAAGGCTGCGGAACTGGAGGAGAGTGTAAAGCTTGTCAGCATACCTTCCCGGTTCTTCCTGAAAAAGGTGACTGGACTCAGGTGCGTGAACAAAAGAATCAGCAGGGCATATACAGCGAGCATACAGCACAGGAGAAGAATATGCGTGCCGCCCACACCGAGTACGGCAAGCAATGAACTGCCGCCGGCTTCCATAACAAGAAGCACCACGGAACAGAAGACTGCGACCGGGATAAAACGGGCAATCATGGCAGTTATGGTCAGGAAGAATGAATTGAAGGCATCAAACAGGTCCCGGATCAGTTTGGAGTATTCCCCGATCATGCCCACAGCTATGCCGCAAAGAACGGCCAGGAACATGATCTGCAGTGTATCGGCGTTTACGAAGGGCGCCAGGAAGTTGGAAGGCACAATATTGACGATCGTGCTGAGTATGGATGTATCGACATTGGTATCGATATGCACGGACGGGGTTTGCATACCCGCAGTGAGGGCAAATCCCCATTCGCCCGGCTGGATGAGCCGGGTGACACCGAGCCCGAGGATGACAGCGATCAGGGTAGTCAGCATATAGATGCCCATGACCTTGGCTCCAAGACGCCCCAGTTCCAGGATGCTGTTAAACTGGGAAATGCATGAGACAATGGAAAAGAAGACAACCGGTGCAATGACGATTCGCAGGCCGTTCATGAACATGGTCTTGATCGGATTGAACAGGTATTCAGCCAGTCCGTTGCTGATGCTCTGGGGGAGCACAAACTTTGCAATCAGGCCAAATACAAGGCCAAGCGCCAGTGCGATCATGGTGGTGGCGAGCATGGACTGTTCTGCCTGCCCGGTCAGGATACGGATCCGGTTCATATGGTTCTTATGATTGTACTTGTATTTCTCGCCATAGGAGCGGATCAGGATGGAACGGATCGCTTCTTCTGCTTCTTCATCCTGTTCCGGTAGATCCTGGGACGTCACACTTTTACTGCCCGGATCAAACTCCTCACCGGGCATGCTGAGCGTGATGCTGGCGTCACCGAAAAACTTCCGGACCTGTACACGCAGAGCAGCGCCTGCACCGGCGTGCTGTTTCATTGCAACGATGCTTTCCTCTGCGAGAAGCTCACTCCTGGCTACCAGCTTTTTTGTGATGCCCAGCCTGAGCAGGGCGGCCCGGATGAAGCTCATGGCGTCTTCCAGGAAACTCTCGCTTTCGGGAGAAAAACTTCTGCTTGAATTGACGAGTTTCAGCTGTTTCATATGAAATGTATCCTCCATGGAAACTGTTCT
>ONWQ01000160.1 GCA_900321565.1 uncultured Eubacteriales bacterium | reverse complement strand
GGGCAGACAGGAAAAGCGGCATACTCAGCGCTCAGAATCTCTGGCTTGAGCCCGGTGTCCGGCAGACCAGGACACTGACCGGCAGGATCGGCAAAACCCTGCAGAGACTGGCCGTATTCAACAGCTGCAGCTGCAAAGATCCGGAATAAAGGCCGAGACACCGGAAGCCGGAACCGCCCTGGCCTGCATGCCATGCGGACCTGTCGCGTTCAGAAATCTTGTTTTTCTGATGTTTACCCGCTTCCCGGAAGCCTTCCGGGACCCCACGCGGCTTGTGAGATGCTTCTCCATGTAGTAGACTATAAGTATTCATTCATAGCTGTTCAGTTTCCGTCTTTCTGCACGGTTTCAGGCATTGCACCGTGTCTTCCGGGCACCGGCACAGGCATTGTATACAAACAGTTTCAGAGGAAGATGTTCTCTCCGGAAAGGAGTTATCATGCAGCTCAGACAAGCAAGCCAAGGAAAAGTCACTCCCAGGAAGCGGCACAGCAACCTGATGCGTGAGACACGCACGGGCATACTGTTTATCATTCCTGCCATGCTGCCGCTGCTGATCTTCTGGATTTTTCCGGTCATACTCAGCTTTGTGCTCAGTTTTACCAAGTGGGATATGATCGCCCCTGAGATCAAGTGGGTGGGACTGAACAATTACAGGTCCCTGCTCAATAATGCGAACTTCTTCAGGATCCTCGGCAATACCTTTACCTTTTCCATCGGTGCCACGGTACCCAACATCCTGCTGGGCCTGGCACTGGCACTTGTGCTTTCCAACGCGCGCAGGGGCGTCGGTCTTTACCGCACACTGATGTTTGTTCCCTACATCACACCCATGGTTGCCGCGAGTATTGTATGGAGCTGGATCTATGATCCGGATACAGGGCTTCTGAACAATATCCTGGCTATCTTCGGCGCTTCCCCGCTCAAGTGGACAGGCAGCAAGGATACAGCCATGCTCTCGGTCATTATTGTGACCGTCTGGAAGAGTGTCGGCTATACCATGGTCTTTTATCTGGAAAGCCTGCGCAAGGTGCCCCGCAGCCTCATTGATGCCTCCGTTGTGGACGGAGCGAACGGCTGGCAGCAGTTTACGCATATCACCCTGCCCATGATTGCGCCAACAACCTTCTTCCTGCTGATCATCAATACCATCGGGACCATGCAGGCGTATGACCAGATCCGCGTGCTGACCCAGGGCGGGCCTGCCGGTGCGACCCGCACACTCCTGTATTACTACTATACGGAGGCGTTCGGGTCATTCAACACGGGCAAGGCCAGCGCCGTGGCCGTGATCCTGGTGATCATTACCGTGGCCCTGTCCGTGCTGGAGTCCGCCGTTTCCCGCACAAGCATTGCAGAAAACAAGAACGCCTGAAAGGAGGGAATAGCATGTCTGTCTCATCCGGTGTACACACGATCCCGCGCAAGAAACTGCCGCCGCGCAAGATTGTCCGGATCGCACTGGTCAATCTCATCCTGATCTTCTTCAGCATGCTCATTGCCATGCCTTTCTTCTGGATGCTCACAAACTCACTGAAGACCAAGGCAGAGATCTGGGCCAAGCCGCCCGTGCTCTTCCCTTCCGTACCGCAGTGGCAGAATTTCGTGGATGCCGCCGGTGACGGGTACCTGATGCGCTACACGTTCAACAGCATGTTCTATGCCATCGTCAGCACCATCATTGTCCTGATCAATTCCGCCATGTTTGCCTATGCGCTGACGCATATCCGCATGAAGGGAAAGACCGTTTTCTTCACGATCATCATGGTCACCTACATCATGCCCTCTGCCGTGACCAATGTGCCGAGCTATATCATTCTGTCCCGGGTCAAGCTCATTGACAGTCACCTGGGGCTGATCATCTCATGCTCGGCCAGTATCTTCAGTATCTTCTACTTCCGCCAGATGTTCGGCCAGATCTCCTCATCCATTATCGAGTCCGCCAAGATTGACGGGGCCAGCCACACGCGCATCCTCTGGAGCATTGTGGCGCCCATGAGCTTCTCATCCTTTGTAACCCTGGGCGTCTTCTCCTTTATCGGCGGCTATAACGCGTATGTCTGGCCTTCCCTGATCCTCAAGACCAAGAGCAAGTTCCTGGTCAGCCAGGGCCTGCAGCTGTTCTTTGTGGCCGAGGGCGCCTATGGTCTCAAGTGGGGCGCCATCATGGCCGCCTGTACGATGATCGTGGTACCGCTCTTTATCCTGTTCGCGTTCTGTGAGAAGTATAGTGTGGCCGGGATCAGCAATGATTCCTCGGTCAAGGAATAATCCTGTATCCTGGCGGTGCAAGCACCGCTGCAGATAATCCATTTTACACCCATCAAAAAAGGAGGAACAAGACATGAAACGACTGATCGCTCTGCTGCTGGCATCCATCATGGTGCTGGCCTGCATGCCCCTCGCACTGGCCGAAAGCGGCCCGGTGGAAATCAAGTGGTCCTTTGGCCTGGGCGGCTCGCTCGGCGAGCTGATGCTCTCCCTTGTGGACGACTACAACGCATCTCAGGACAAGGTCCATGTGACGCCCCAGCAGTATGGCAGCTATGGCGCCTCGATCCAGGCTTTCCATGCAGACCTGGCTGCAGGCACACCACCCGAGTGTCTGCTGTTCCAGATGTGGTACATGGCTGAGTTTGAAAACTACTTTGCCGCGCTCAATGATCGCTATGCAAACGATGCGGACTTCCATGCGGAAGACATCCTCAAGGGCTGTCTGGACTGCATGTATGGCACGGACGGAGAAACCATCTATGGCGTTCCGATTTATGCCACAACCCAGGTCATGTACTACCGCAAGGATGCCTTTGAAGGCCGCGATATCGAGGAAACCTTCTCCACATGGCAGAACCTGTCCGCAGCCGCCGCCGAGATTGCCAAGACTGAGAACGGCGAGACGGTATTCTTCGGCTGGGAGCCCATGTGGGGCAGCGGCAACATCACGGATGCCGTGCAGTCCGCCGGCGGGAAAGTCTTTACCGACAGCACCTGCCGCACCGTGGACTGGCTGACCGATGAATGGGTCGATGTGGTCAGCAGTTTCGCCAAGTGGATCCATGAAGACAAGATCATGCGCATCCATTACGGTGGTTCCGGGTATGAATACTGGTACAACACCATTGATGATGTCATGGAAGGCCGTGCAGCCGGGTACACCGGTTCCGTCGGCGACCAGGGCGACCTGGACTTCAATATCGTCGGCTGTCATAAGCAGCCCGGCTGGGGCGATCATCCCTCTGCCGCCAACAGCAGTGCTCTGATGATCGTCATGCCCGACAGCATCCCGGATGAAAAGAAGGATGCCGCATGGGATTTCATGAAGTATCTCAGCAGCCCCGCCGTGCAGGGCAAGATTGCCCGGGCGAGCGGCTATGTTGTCACCCGTCAGAGCTGCCTGGATGACCCGGAATATGCCGCCTATGTGGCAGAGAACCCGCAGGTCATTGCGGCCATTGATGCCATCAACAGCGCAGTGAAGTACTATGTGGACCCCACCGGCGGGTATGTGGATTCCGCTCTGGGTGACCTGGCTGACAAGATTGAGATCGAAAACTATGATGTGATCCAGGCCCTGACCGAGGCACAGGAAGAAGCCCAGGCCGCTCTGGACGAATTCTGGGCCGAGCATGACGCACAATAACGCACCCGTCTGATCCGCCGGGCTGCC
>ONWQ01000354.1 GCA_900321565.1 uncultured Eubacteriales bacterium | reverse complement strand
TTCCGGTGTTTTCCGAGGTTCTCAAAAAACTCGAAATCAGGTGACGGGCAACCGTCCGTGGGTTCGAATCCCACCCGCTCCGCCAAAAATCTGTGAAATAGCGATACGTTATTTCACCCAGGAATCCCCCGTTTGCCGGGGGGTTCTTGTTTTCTGTCCGGTTAGATCCTGAATCTCCTAAGCACTGCACCAGAATTTCACAGTGCAGTGTTCAGGAAAGCCATATTGCACATCTGTTATTGCAATTGCCGCTTTCGCTGTTTAATCTCGCTTTTGAAAAACAGTTTGTTTTTTGCATCCTGCCTTATGGGATGCAGTTTACCTCGTTTCATAAGCTTGTCTATGTTCTGTCTGCTGCACCCCAGCATCTGGCAGGCCTCATTGGTGCTTACAATTCTTTGCTGCACAAAACCAATAAAATCTTCCAGCGTAAGTGGGATCGGCACGCTCTTCTCGTAAAGTTCCCGATTCGCGATCATTGCCCGTTCACTCCAGAAAACACCATATCCATCCGGCTGCACTTCCACCGTGTTAAAGCGCTCTTTCTGGGCAAAATATGGCTTGCAATCAGGATGCGCTGATGCCAGTTCATTCATGTCTGCAATACGTACTTCTCCGTTTCGGAAAAAAATGAGTAAACGTGCTTTTGCCAAGGGAACAATGTCTTCAATCTTTGTTTCCCATCGTTCCGCTAACAGCTTCGGGATCTGGTCTTTGCTTACTTCCTCCAAGTAGCAGTCATCCTGAGCACATCGTCCCATGGTCAGCATCAGCAGCTGAAACTCATCATATCCCTTTAATCCATTTTCTTTCAGTACCTGACCGATATTCTGCCTGTCCTGTGGAATGATCCTCTGCTGTACCCATAACCGGCTCCAGTAACTGTCAACGGAGTACTGGCCGCGTTTGGCAAAGGAAGACAAAAGCAGTGGAGTTTTCCACGGATCCACCGATTCCGGCAGCTCAATATAGAAGGATTTTGCACGCTCATAATAGACCAGATAACCCAGAATAGTATCCGGGTTCACTGCTTCATCCTTGATCGCAAAGATTCTCATAAGTCTGCCACCTCTTCCAGATCATTTCCCAGATTCTGTCCAGCCATACCTGATCCAGTACGTCAGACAGCCCGTCCAGCAGTTTCTCCCGGTCATCCATACTCAGCGGATGCAGTTTTGGTCGCCTTTCAGCGGGGATCAATTTCAGATTTTCCCATGCAGAACGTGAACCAACAAAGCATTGAACCGGTTTATCAGCCATTACATCTTCGTGCAGCATAGCTTCCATACTTTCACATCGACTGAGCAGAGACAGACCGTGATCAAACAGAGGGGCCAGGCGCATCGTTTTCTGTCTTGGATTGCGCAACACTTCCATGTTGGCGCCATGCCGGTCGCGGTTGAGGATCAGGTAATCCACCACGAGCATCTCATAAATCGTTTGATCCCAGCCGGAACGGATGCAGAAATCCAAAGGCGATTCACCCGGCAGACGTTCCACCTGGTAATAGACATCCAAGGCGATCTTTCCCTCTCCCCGCTGTTTAAAGTCTTTTGAAGCACACAGCCAGGTTTCATATTCCTTTTGATCAATCTGAATTTTCGCATGAATCAGCTGATAATTCAGATGTTCTATTCCCAGGATGGTCATCAGGCGATCTACAATGATTTCATTGACACATTCGTGACCCACAATCCCATACCATGCGTCATAATTGGACAGCTTATAATATATCTTTCCGTTTTCATTTTCCTCATATGCCTTCAGGAAAGACCCAGCCGTACCGGATGAACGGCGAATTTTTGCCCAGCTAAGATAAGTCATGTCCTGAAGTTCATGAATAATCTGCTCCATTTCTGTCCCCTCCATAAGTCTAATGCTAACAAATTGGTTGACATATGTCAACTTGCATATGGCGTCATCTATTCAAAGGATTCTTTTACAAGACAGATTACTGACAAAATTGCTCCTCATTGTTTCCACATAGAATTGACAGGCAGCATATTGATCAAGGAGTAGACAGCATGTTATAGATGGACGGGAAACCTGGACCTGTGCACCTGCTTGCAATAAAGTTGCAGCTATACTATCATTCTGCTAAAATGAAACTGATCGTCTCGGTCCCTCCAGATTCAAAATGCATGGGTTTGATAATAAGAAGTGGTCTTCATATCATTTACGAAGGCAACTTTTCAGCAACGCACCAGGCACACAGAGTGCATCAAAGCATTTCCTATGGTACTCAATTCAGCCATGAATGGCATCAGACAATGTAGATGAAGCATGAAAACATGAGAGAAAATACATTCATGTTTCCGGCTGATGAGTTCTATGCCATCATATCTGGCAGATGTCGGTATTCCAGTACAATGCTTGGAAAAAAGCTTCGCCCGCAGTTGCAGGCAATCACGCAGGGTACCTGCAACGGGATCAAGATAGATCGTATTCGCAGATATCAGATTGCAGAAGCTATGCGTCCTTTCATACAATGATTCAGTAGCCATCAAGGTAAAATGCCCTGGCAGCGTAAAGCACAAATCCTGTGATGTCCGCAGACTGATTAAAGACTCAGCCGCTGTACCGTCCAGTCCGGACAGCCGCAGGAACACGCGGTATCACAAAACACATAAAGTCCGCGAGCACATCCCGGAAAAAGTGTGATCACCATCCCGAAGTTTCAGGGCATACTGCCACAGTTCCAGATTTACTGTAAGAAACAGGCTCCGCTCCATAGTGAAAGGAGGAAGGATCGGTCATGACAGAGGATCAACTATACCAGCAGTATCTTGCCGGCAATGCAGCTGCCGGAGATACACTGATGCTGCGCTGTGGCGACGCGCTCACGGCTTACCTGGATGCCTTTGTTCATAATCCTGAGGATGCCGAAGATCTGATGTTGGACTGCTTTACCATCATTTTGGTTAACAAGCCTGTTATAGAAGACGGACATTTCCGGCCTTATCTGTTCAGAATGGCAAGGAATAAAGCCAATCGTCTATGGAAACTGCGTTTCAGACGCCAGGAATTCAGTCTGGATGAATCGCTGGTTTCATCGGATGATTCACCGGAAGACGCAATACAGAAAAGTGAGCGCAGCAGAATCCTGCACAAATGTTTGAACCGTATCGCACCGCAATACAGGGAAGCCCTCTTTCTTGTTTATGACGCAAACATGCGGTATGCTGAGGCTGCAGAAACGCTTGGCTGCGGGACAAAAAAGATTGAGGATCTGCTAAGGAACGGTAAAAAACGTCTCAGGATTGAACTGGAGAAAGAGGGAATCACGCATGCGGACATCTGAAGAACGCGTAGCGGAACTTCACAAACGTATGGAAAGAATGCGCCGGACAAAAAGCCAGCACAGATACAGAGCTGTCTGCATTGCTCTGTATGCAGCATGTATGATTGTTACGGTTGGGTTTTCCATATTGATCTCGCAGGCACCGCTTCAGTCACCCACTCAGGCAGGCAGCGGTGCCACAGCCAGTATTTTTGCTGAGAATCCCGTGCTTGGCTATATCGTTGTGGCACTTGTTGCATTATTGCTGGGAATCTCTGTAACAGTGTTCTGTTTCCGCCTGAAACAACATATGGCGGAAAAGGAGAACTATGATGATTGAACGGCTTGAAAACGCACTGCAGATTGCTGTATTGCTGTTCTGCTGCTGTATTACAATATACCGCGCACTCAGGCTTCACAGTAGGGTCTGGATATTCCTGACGTTCTTTTATGGAAGCTGGCTGCTTGGAGACATCTACTGGACAACTTGTCTGTTCTTTTTTAAGCAGACACCACAGATATCCATAGTATCCGATCTGAGCTGGTACGCGTCCTTTATCTTTATGTACATGCTGCTGCATCAGATTGCCCCGCCGCAGGGAAACAGCCGGGCGTGGCTTGTCCCCTGGCTGGGGCCGATCTTCACTCTTGCTATGGCTATATACTATACGCTTTGGGGACAACTCCTGAACAATCTGATTTATGCACTGCTGATGGGGCTTCTGCTCTATGCCGTAATTTACAGGCTCTGTAAACGAAAACAGTACGCGCGGCAAACAGCACTCTGCCAGACGATTCTTGTATTCTGTCTTATGGAGCATGCACTTTGGACAAGCTCATGCATCTGGTCAGGAGATACACTCCTCAATCCTTATTATTGGTGTGATCTTCTGCTGACACTTACCTTTCCCTTTTTCCTGAGGGCAACTAGAAAGGCGGTGTCAGCATGAGCTATATTGAAAATATTTTTATCTGTCTTGCTGCTCCACTCTTGCTGGCCATTCTCTGTCTCAGCCCGGATGGCCGTCGCGGGCTCGGTTTTCTGTTGGCCGGAATGACATCCTGCCTGCTGTCCGCCTATGTCAGTGCTTTTTTTGCCGGAATTGCAGAAACGGATATTCCAACCGCTTCCCATGAAATCGCGCCTGTTGTGGAGGAGGTTATCAAGTTTCTCCCACTGCTGTTTTATCAGCTGGTCTTTAATGCAAAAAGAAGGAACATTATCATGGGCGCACTGCTTGTTGCGGTGGGATTTGCTACATTTGAAAACGTCTGTTTCCTTACATACAATGATACATCCGATCTTTCACGTCTGCTGATCCGTGGCTTCGGTGCGGGTGCAATGCATGTCGTATGCGGCATGGTTGTGGCAACCGGGTTGTCTTTTCTTTGGGATCAGGTACAGCTGCAGATAGCCGGCACAGTCGCCCTGCTCTGCTTTGTGATTACATACCATGCCATCTTCAACGTGTTCGCGAATCAGTCCGGTATGGTCTTCTGGGTCGGTAACGCAATTCCATTACTCACAGTACTTCTTTATCTTCTGTTTTTCCGCAAGAGAGTAGACATGTGAAGCCTCACACGACTGTCACGAGTGTGCGGCGGGTGCTCATCAAAATATGACTGAACTCAGAGCCATACCACAGTACCACCGTCCTGTCAGAGACAGGGCGATTTTTTTATGCCTGACCGTGTCAAAGATTTTTATAAAAAATTGTGCAACAGGGTTCGGGTTTCTGTTTTTTTCTGACACATATAGGGTGAAATCACTTTTAGAAAGTAGTGATGCAATTGCTGACGTCAGACGAAAGGGTGGCTGTGCTGCACTCGAAAATGAGAGCCATGCAGCATAAACGGGAGTGTCGAAAAACCCGCGTTGTCGGTATGGCCAGCACGGTTCTTGCCGTCTGTCTGTTCGTGTTGCTATTTAAGGAAGGCACAGTGCATACAGGCGGTACAGCCGGCACATACTGCAGTGCAATGATACTCTTTGAAAGTGCCGGAGGATATGTGCTGGTAGCATTGGCTGCATTTATAGCGGGCGTCGTGCTTTCTGTTCTTTTGATCCGAAGGCAGACAAAATCCGATCAGTACATTCAGAAAAAAGAATCCGGCAAACAAACCGAATGGATGGATGCATTGCAGGATGATGCTGTAGCAGCCGCAGCCGGCGGGAATAAGGAAGCGCAGGATCAGGAGCCTGCAGACCATCTGGATCCAGAAAATGCAGAGGCAACGAAAAACAACCACTGAAAGCCATAGGAACCACGCCAGAAACGGAACATGCAGATGGTGAAAACTATGAAAACATATTACGACAATGCGGAACGATTCCGAACCTACACAGATGAACAGACCTGGGAAAAATTGATCGATGACAGAGACCTGTGCGCGCTCTGGACACGCTGCGCCAGGGAATATGCTTCCTTTCCGGCAGTCACTTCCCAGGACAGTACCCTCACATATGCCCAGCTTGATCTCCGGGTCTCCAGTCTGCGCACATTCCTGTCCAGAAGGCTCCGGCCACATGACCGGGTAGCCATACTGTATCCGAACTCACCCGAGTTTGTCTGTGCCCTTCTCGGCGTAGTCACCGCTGGCGGCACAGCCGTGATCCTGCCACCGCAAATGCCGGGTGAAAGCATATTTGAACACTGCAGAGACCTGCAAGTACACTTTATTCTGTGTAAAGAGGGCCTTCAGGAAGCATGTGCAACCGTACGGGAACGTCTGCCGGAAATCCCCATTGCAGACCTTCCGCCTGTGGACACAGAGGCTGCAGATTCTCCTGTTTTCTCACCAGATCCCGAATTGCCCTGTCTGATCATGTTCACCGGAGGTACAACAGGGAAGCGGAAAGGTGCGATCCTGAGTCATCGCGCCGTTGTCCGCGGGATCATGAACGGCTGCCTGGGCATCCGGGAAGTCTTCGGACAGAAATATCTTCTGGTTCTTCCGCTCTCCCACGTGTTCGGACTGATACGGAATCTCCTCACATGCCTTTATAGCGGTTCCTGCCTCTATATCCCGGATTCTCCCCAAAGCATAGTCCATGATCTCGCCGCATTTCATCCGACAATTCTCGTGCTGGTCCCCGCACTGGCTGAAATGTTGCTTCAGCTGACAGAGAAGCTGAAGCGGCCTATATTCGGTGACTCAGTGAAGACAATCATTTGTGGGGCTGCCCCTGTACCGCAGTATCTAATCCAGCGTTATCACTGTCTCGGAATCGATCTGTTTCCCGGGTATGGACTTACTGAGTCAGCCAACCTGGTTTCCGGGAACCCGGAGCCACTCATAAAACCAGGTTCCGTGGGCATTCCCTACCCCGAGCAGGAACTGAAGATTGTCGACGGGGAACTATGGCTGCGCGGCAGAAACATGCTGACAGAGTATACCGGCACGGAGGAAACAGCGTGGACTGAGGACGGCTGGTTCCGTACAGGTGATCTGGCTACGCTCGATGAAGACGGGTTCCTGTACATTACAGGACGGTTGAAAGAAGTTGTTGTACTGCCCAGTGGAGAAAAGCTTTCCCCTGCCCAGCTCGAAGCAAGGTTCCTGTCGTTACCCTTTATTCAGGACTGTGAGGTATATGCCGAAAAAGCAGAAACTGGAAAACTTATCCTGGTGCTGGAAGTATTCCTGCGTACCACAGAGCTCAACAAACTTGGTGATGACCCGGAAAGCCGGGTACTGGATGCACTCTGGGAGATCAATGCCAAACAACCGCTTTTCGAGCAGGTCACCCGGATCGTCATCCGTGACCAAGATTTTCCACGTTCGCCCAGTATGAAGATTGTGAGGCATCCATTATGCAGATGAGCAGAGAAGAGATCATGGAAACACTCAGGAACATTGTCCTGTCAGCCGACAGTATCGGCAAAAGCAATCTTCCAGACCTGCGCGAAGATCTGATGCTGGTACGGGATCTTGGTTTTTCCTCCCTGGATATGCTGTATATGGCTGTGATGATTGAAGAGACATTTCAGATCCGGCTTCAGAATCTCAGTGAACTGAACCTGCAGACAGTCGGTGACGTTGTGGATCTTATTCATTGTCATTCAGAGATGCCAAAAGAACAGAGTCCATGAGCATCCCCGCATGGTTTTACATAACACACAGAATCAAGGCAAACGAAAGGAGTGTACCCAATGAAAACACTGGAACAGTTGTACTCAGAAGTTATTCAGTCCGAAGAACTGAAAAAGGAATTTGCTGAGGCGGCGAAAGCAAAGGAAACCCTGGAGGCTTTTCTGAAAGCGCATGAATGTGCCGCAGGTATTGGTGAACTGCAGGCTTTCCTGAAAAACAAAGCCATCGTTGATGTCAGTGATGAGGAAATTGACACCGTGGCAGGGGGAAAATCGGGCGAAGATATGGTATTAGATGTGCTGTTTTCAACCACAGTCATAGGTTGCGTCATTGGTCCCGTTATGAGTGAAGTCTATAAAAGCGAAGGCATGGATACACGCTGCATTCTGGAGGACTGAACAGGCAATGGAGAAGAAAGAGCTGGACTTGGTTGCATAAGCATATTGTCACTCTGTCGTGAAACAAATTCTTCTGGCACAAGAAGCATTGAACCACCATAGAAACACCATAGTACACGAATCATGACGTATTGCGAGCAGCTTGTTCCTCATACGTCCCAACATTGAAAGAAAGTGAGTGGATAATTATGAAGTCATTGGAAGCACTGTACAAAGAGGTCATGGAATCAGAGGATCTGAAAAAAGGATTTCTGGAGGCTGCTAAATCAGAAGAGACACTGAAGGCATTCCTGAAAAACCACAGTTGTGACGTGGGACTTGAAGAACTCCAGACATTCCTAAAGGAAAAGGCTGTTATAAATATCAGTGATGAAGACATTGATTCTGTAGCCGGCGGTAAATCGGATGAGGAAAGGGAAAGAATTGCA
>ONWQ01000504.1 GCA_900321565.1 uncultured Eubacteriales bacterium | reverse complement strand
GTCTTATGGTCCGGATCAAAGACTCTGGAAAGCTCAAACAGCTTCGCATCCGCATTCCCGTGGTTCATATTCAGTGCCAGTGTGCTCAGCATATCGGGTACCAGCGTGGTACGCATGACGGACGTATCCTCGCCCAGGGGATTCCGGATGGCCAGCATATGCAGCCGCGGATCCGATTCAGGCAGGTTCAGTTTTTCCACGCTCCTGGGTGATACAAAAGAGAACTTCATGATCTCATCAAAGCCAAGACCTGTCAGAAGATCGGAGATACGCATACGCATCTGCATCTTGGCCGAGCGTCCACCGGGCGTGGTCTCACCCCGCAGCAGTGTGCCGGGGATCTTGTCATAGCCATAAATGCGCAGTGCTTCCTCGCACAAGTCCGCTTCCATGCTGACATCCTGGCGGTCATCCGGCACCACCACATCCAGGGCGTCTCCATTCCGTGTCACATCAAAGCGCAGTCTTCTGAGAATATCCTCAATCTCTTCCGGCTGCATGGGCACGCCTGCACGCTTTGCAATCCTTTCGCAGCTGGCAGACACACGCTGAACCGGCAGCGGAGACGGATACAGATCAATCACGCCATCCACCACATCACCGGCATCCAGTTCCTGAATCATCTGGCATGCACGTTCCATGGCCTGCATGGCGGTCCTGGCAGATACGCCCTTCTCAAAGCGGGAAGAAGATTCTGTCCGGATGCCCAGTGCCCGGCTGGTCAGACGTGTTGCCGCATAATCGAACACAGCACATTCGAACATCATGGTATGGGTCTTCTCTGTGATCTCGCTCTCCTCGCCACCCATGATGCCCGCCACACAGCTGGGTCTCACGGCATCGCAGATCACCAGCTGTCCCGGCGTCAGGTCATGCTGCTTGCCGTCCAGTGTTGTAATATGCTCACCCTGCTCAGCCTGACGCACGATAATCTGATGACCTTCGACCATGTCCAGATCAAAGGCATGCATCGGGTGTCCGGTCTCCAGCATGATAAAGTTGGTGATATCCACAACATTATTGATGGAACGCATGCCGGCACCATACAGGTACTGCCGCAGCCAGAGCGGGCTCGGTGCGACCCGGACGTTCCGGATCACGCGTGCAATATACCGCGGGCAGAGCTGCTCATCCTTCACCTGTACGGAGACATAATCATGAATATCCCCGCCCTGTTCACGGACATGGATTTCCGGCATATGGAATTCAGTCCCGGAGGCCACAGCTGCTTCCCGCGCAAGACCCCACACGGACAGGCAGTCCGGTCTGTTCGCCAGGATTTCAAAGTCCATGATATCCTCATCCAGGCCCAGGATCGGCTTGACATCCGCACCCAGCGGGTAGTCTTCCTGGAAGACCAGGATACCTTCACTGCCTACAGACGGGTACAGGTCCGGCGGGCATCCGATCTCATCCCCGGAGCAGATCATGCCCTCCGAGACTTCGCCACGCAGTTTGCCCTTCTTGATCTTCACACCGCCGGGCAGCCGCGCGCCTGCCACTGCCACCGGGACCAGCTGGCCTGCGGCAACATTCGGTGCGCCACACACGATATGCAGGATTTCCGGACCGCCTACATCCACGGTGCATACGTGGAGATGGTCTGAATTCGGATGCGGTTCACAGGTCAGAACCCGGCCGACGACTACGCCTTCCACTTCCGCACCAAGGTTTTCCACGCTCTCCACGGCATCCCCGATCATAATCATCTGATCCTGCAGCTGTGCTGCATCCGGGGCTTCCGGTACATACTTCCGGATCCATTTCATTGGTACTTTCATATGTTATTTCCTCCCTGTGCTTCACCTGAACTGTCCCAGGAACCGGACATCGCCCTCATACAGAAGCCGCATGTCCTTGATCCCGTAGCGCAGCATTGCAATCCGTTCCAGGCCGATACCAAAGGCAAACCCGGAATATACGCTGGAATCAATCCCGCACATTTCCAGAACCTTGGGGTTCACCATGCCACCGCCCAGGACTTCGATCCAGCCGGTCCCCTTGCAGATCCTGCAGCCCGCACCGTGACAGTTGGAGCAGGTCAGGTCCACCTCTGTGGACGGCTCGGTAAACGGGAAGAAACTCGGGCGGAACCGTGTAGTAATGCCCTTGCCATAAATCTTCTCCGCAAAGGCATTCAGCGTTCCGCGCAGGTCAGCCATATTGACATCCTTGTCCACCACAAGCCCTTCCATCTGATGGAATACCGGGCTGTGTGTTGCATCCACTTCGTCCGCGCGGTATACACGCCCGGGGCAGATCACACGGATCGGGGGCTTTCTGGAAAGCATGGCCCTTGCCTGCATGGGGCTGGTGTGTGTGCGCAGCACAATATTGTCATCCACATAGAAAGTATCCTGCGCATCCCTTGCCGGATGATTCTTCGGGATGTTCATCAGTTCAAAATTGTAATGATCCAGTTCCACTTCCGGGCCTTCCAGAACTTCAAAGCCCATGCCCATGAAGCATTCCACCATTTCATCCATGACACGGTGGATCGGATGCTTGGATCCGATCTCGGGCATCTGCGCAGGCTGAGTCACATCAATGGTCTCGCTCTTCAGGGCGGCCGCACGCTCCAGTGCCTTCAGTTCCGCAGACCGCTGTTCGATCATGCCGGTGAATCTTTCGCGTGCTTCATTGATCAGCTGTCCGGCAGCAGGCCGCTCCTCCGGAGACAGCTGGCCGAGCGAACGCAGCATGGCTGTCAGCTCGCCTTTTTTCCCCAGCATCCGTACACGGATATCCTCCAGTGCCTGTTTGTTTTCAGCGGATGCCATTTCCGACTGCATGCGTGTGCGCAGGTCAGAAATCATTTCCTTGATTTCCATTCGAGTTTCATCCTTTCTGAATTTCTGCATAAAAAAACACGCCCCCAAAGGGACGTAGCCTTCGCCGCGTGGTACCACCCTTCTTCCGCACTTGGTCAGACCGCATGCGCTCGCTGCCTGTCACGGGGCCGAACCGGCAGGACCTACTGAAGCTGTGCTGTTCAGCCCTGCAGCTGATAGAGTGAATGTCCGGTGGACGGTCAGAGCACTTGCACCGTGCTGCTCCTCGCTTGGGCCCTCCAGGCTCCGGAATGGTCTCCGTCATAGCTGATGACACGGATTATAGCACCCGGCATCCTCCGGTGCAAGCGCAAATTCATCCAAATGTGGCAGTATACG
>ONWQ01000352.1 GCA_900321565.1 uncultured Eubacteriales bacterium | reverse complement strand
GCTTGTCAGCAAGATCAATGGAGGATGAACGAATGAAGGTTTATGCGGACAATGCGGCAACGACCCGTACCAGTGATGCTGCGATCCAGGCCATGGTGGAGTGTATGAAGACAGACTTCGGAAACCCGTCGAGTCTGTATACCCTCGGGCAGCATGCCCGGGAGACCCTGGAAAAGGCGAGAGCGGACATTGCACAGGCCATCGGTGCGCTCCCGAAGGAGATCCTGTTTACATCGGGCGGGTCCGAGGCGGATAATCAGGCGCTGCGCTCTGCGGCCGACATCGGACGCAGACAGGGAAAGATGCACATCATCTCCACCGCCTTTGAACATCATGCAGTGCTGCATACCCTGGAAGCCCTGAAGAAGGAAGGGTTTGAGGTTACGCTCCTGGACGTGCATGAGAACGGCGTCGTGTCCGCCCGGGAGGTGGAAAACGCCATCCGGGAGGATACATGTCTGGTCTCCGTGATGTATGCAAACAATGAGATCGGCACAATCCAGCCCATTGCGGAGATCGGCGAGGTCTGCAGGGCGCATGGCGTGCTGTTCCATACGGATGCAGTTCAGGCGGTGGGCCATGTGCGGATCGATGTCGGGACAGAGAAGATCGACATGCTGTCTGCGTCCGCACACAAGTTCCATGGCCCGAAGGGCATCGGGTTCCTCTATGCGAGGAAGGGTGTACGGCTTTCCAACCTGATCCACGGCGGTGCGCAGGAGCGCGGGAAACGCGCAGGCACCGAGAATGTGGCGGCAATCGTCGGCATGGCGGTGGCACTTCAGGATGCACTGGCAGCACTGGACGGGAACACCCGGCATATCACAGAGATGCGGGACCGGCTGATCCGGGGCCTTGAGAGCATTCCGCACAGCGCCCTGAACGGGGACCGGACGCAGCGGCTGCCCGGGAATGTGAATTTCTGCTTTGAAGGGATCGAAGGCGAGTCACTTCTGCTGCTTCTGGATCAGAAGGGAATCAGCGCATCTTCCGGCAGCGCCTGTACATCCGGTTCCCTGGATCCGAGTCACGTGCTGCTGGCTATCGGCCGGGTGCATGATGTGGCGCATGGCTCCCTGCGGCTGAGCCTCGGGGAGGATATTACGGAGGAACAGGTGGATTACATGGTGGACTCGGTCCGGGAGACAGTCGAATACCTGCGGAGCTTCTCCCCGGTATGGCGGGACCTGATGACCGGGAAGGCACAGTTCATTCTTTGAGATGGAGGCATGAAGATATGGCTTTGTACAGTGATAAGGTAATGGATCACTTTCTGCATCCGCGCAATGTCGGCATGATGGAAGATGCCAATGGTGTCGGGGAAGTCGGGAATGCAAAATGCGGGGACATCATGAAAATGTATCTGAAGATTGAGGATGATACGATTCAGGATGTGAAGTTTGAAACGTTTGGCTGCGGGAGTGCGATCGCATCCAGTTCCATGGCGACCGAGATGATCAAGGGCAAGCCGGTATCGGAGGCCATGCAGCTGACCAACAAGGCGGTGGCGGAAGCACTGGACGGGCTGCCGGCCTATAAAATGCACTGTTCGGTCCTGGCCGAGGAAGCGGTTCAGGCTGCCCTGGCGGACTACGAAAAGCGGAAGGCGGAAGGCAGATAAGACACCCTGCGGCCGGGACTGGTGGGAGACGGCGCATGCTGGTATAATCTGTATATGCCCGGTCCGGCAAGGTACCGGGACAGGAAAGAGGAATGCATATGGGCAGAGTATATAAGGACATGCTTGAGCTGATCGGGAATACACCCCTGATGGAAGTGGGCAATCTTGAAAAGAAGATGGGCCTGAAGGCACGGGTGCTCGTGAAGCTGGAATACCGCAATCCTGCAGGCAGTGTCAAGGACCGGGTTGCCAGGGCCATGATTGAGGATGCCGAGGAAAAGGGCCTGCTGAAACCCGGCAGTGTGATCATTGAACCGACTTCAGGCAATACCGGTATCGGGCTTGCCGCGATTGCGGCAGTCCGGGGATACCGGATGATCCTGACCATGCCGGACACCATGAGTGTGGAGCGCCGGAACATTCTCAGGGCATACGGTGCGGAGATTGTTCTGACGGAAGGCGCAAAGGGTATGAAAGGCGCGATTGAACGGGCCGAGGAACTGGCCAGGGAAATCCCGGACAGTTTTATCCCGGGGCAGTTTGTGAACCCCGCAAACCCTGCCATGCACAGGAAGACCACGGGCCCGGAAATCTGGGAGGATACGGACGGGCATGTGGACCTGTTCGTGGCCAGTGTCGGTACCGGTGGCACGATCACGGGCACAGCGGGCTTCCTGAAGGAAAAGAATCCTGAGATCCGGGTCGTGGCTGTGGAACCGGCTGGGTCACCGGTCCTGTCCGGGGGCAAGGCGGGACCGCATAAGATCCAGGGCATTGGTGCCGGGTTCGTGCCGGATGTGCTGGATACATCCGTCTATGATGAGGTTTTCCCTGTACGGGACGAGGATGCCTTTGAAGCCGCGAGATGCCTGGCACGCACGGAAGGGATCTCCGTGGGTATCTCGTCGGGCGCTGCACTGCATGCGGCTCTGGAACTGGCCGGGCGTGAAGAAAACGCGGGCAAGGTGATCGTTGCTCTGCTGCCTGACAGCGGAGACCGGTATTACTCCACACCTTTGTTCGGCTGACCCGTCTGCGGGTTCG
>ONWQ01000392.1 GCA_900321565.1 uncultured Eubacteriales bacterium | reverse complement strand
TACCCGAACGTACCGCTGGCCGGGATGACCGGATTATCCAGCCGGATCCCGCACAGGTCCACGCTCAGTCCCACAGTAACACCTCCCTGGAGAACACCGGGCCTTCCCGGCAGACACGCTGCGGTCCGATCGCAGTCTGTATCGAACATCCCATGCATGCGCCAAACCCGCAGCCCATGCGCTCTTCCAGACTGAACTCACCCGGCAGTGTACAGGCATGATACAGTGCCTTCAGCATGGGCTCCGGACCGCATGCATACAGGTATGTTGCCTGGGCCGGGAGCGCATCCGTGACCCGTCCATGAATGCCCGCTGAACCGTCCTCGGTTGTGACCGTGACACTGCAGCCCAGACGCTCGAACGCCTCCGTCAGGAACATATCGCTCCGGTTTCTGAAACCAAGCACTACCTGAGGCTGTTTTCCTTCTGCAAGCAGAGTCCTGGCCAGATAGTACAGAGGTGGAATGCCTACACCGCCACCGATCAGTACCGGCTGCGCGCCGGAACACCCAGTATGGTATCCGTGCCCCAGTCCGGTCAGTGCGGATATCCGGTCACCCGGGTGCATTTCTGACATGCACCGGGTTCCGGCACCCACCACTCTGTATACCAGGGTCAGGACCCCATTCTCCCAGTTGCAAACGGATATGGGCCGCCGGAGAAACAACCCGGGAACCGACAGGTTCACGAACTGTCCCGGCAGCATCTCCGGACTGTCTTCTGCTGTCAGGCGCATCTGCAGCACGTCCGCTGTCAGGCGTGTCTGCTCCTGAAGCACCAAAGTGGTTTTCTGCATGCTGCCTCCTATGCGTCAATCGTTGAGATCGTGATGGTCGTCTCTTCCAGTACATCCAGCAGAACCCGCACGGTATCCAGCGCAGTAAAGATCGATACATTGTTCTCTGTTGCGCACAGCCGGATCGCATGCCCGTCCGATGCCGTGGACGAATCCAACCCACGGGTATTGATTACATACGCGATATGCCCCTGACGGATCGATTCAATGATCTCATTGGAACCTTCGGCAATCTTATGCAGCACATGCGTGCGGATCCCGTTTTCCTTAAGATAACGTGCAGTCCCTTCCGTGGCTTCAATATTGAAGCCCAGGTTATAGAACCGGCGGATCAGCGGGAGTGCCTCTGCCTTATCCTTATCTGCAATGGTCGCAAACACGGTCCCATAATTCTGCAGATGCATGCCTGCAGCCTGGAGTGCCTTGTACAGTGCGCGGTTCAGTCGGTCATCATACCCGATCGCCTCGCCGGTGGACTTCATTTCCGGACTCAGATATGCATCCAGACCACGGATTTTATTGAATGAGAAGACCGGTACCTTGACATACCAGCGCTTCTTTTCTTCAGGATAAATGTCAAAGAACCCGAGTTCCTTGAGTGACTTACCCAGGATCACTTCCGTTGCAATGTCAGCAAGGCTGAACCCGGTTGACTTGGACAGGAACGGTACCGTACGGCTTGAGCGCGGGTTGACTTCAATGATGTACACCTGCTCATTCTTATCCACAATAAACTGGATATTATACAGTCCGACAATCCCGATCCCCAGTCCCAGCGCTTTGGCATACTGCAGGATAATGCCCTTGACCCGGTTTGAAATCGAGAACGCCGGGTAAACCGAGATCGAGTCTCCGGAGTGTACGCCTGTGCGTTCCACCAGTTCCATGATCCCGGGAACGAACACATTGTGTCCGTCACAGATCGCGTCAACCTCAACTTCCTTGCCTTCGATGTACCGGTCCACCAGTACCGGCTTATCCGTATCAATCTCGACTGCAGTCTGCAGGTAATGCCGCAGCTGTGATTCATCGCCCACAATCTGCATGGCCCGGCCGCCCAGCACAAAGGACGGACGGACAAGAACCGGGTACCCGATCTCAGATGCAGCCTGCACGCCGTCTTCAATCCGTGTCACGGCACGTCCTTCCGGCTGCGGGATCTTCAGTTCCTTGAGCACCTTTTCAAAGCTGTCCCTGTTCTCTGCACGTTCAATAGCCGCGCAGTCCGTACCGATAATCCGTGCCCCGCGCTCCATCAGCGGCTGAGCCAGGTTAATGGCCGTCTGCCCGCCCAGGGACGCAATCACGCCTTCCGGCTGTTCCAGTTCAAGGATATCCATCACGCTTTCCGGTGTCAGCGGCTCAAAGTACAGTTTATCAGCCGTCGTATAGTCCGTTGAAACCGTTTCCGGATTATTATTGATAATGATTGCTTCATACCCGGCACGCCGGATGGTCATGACCGCATGCACAGTGGAGTAATCGAACTCCACGCCCTGGCCGATACGGATCGGGCCTGCGCCCAGCACCACGATCTTCTTGCGATCCGAACGTCTGGACACGCCCTCGCCCGAATAGGATGAGTAGAAATACGGAATGTATGCGCCGGTATGGCACGTATCCACCATCCGGTACACAGGCCGGATTGCGTTTGTCCTGCGCAGTTCCCACACATGCCGCTCGCTGGTCTCCCAGAGTCTGGCAATCATGGGATCGGAAAAGCCCATCCGTTTGGCTTCCCTGAGCACGCTCAGGTCTTCCGGTGCTGCCTTCAGCCGCTTCTCCATCTCCGTAATCTTCCGGATCGATTCCAGGAACAGTGGCGTAATCTTGGTCAGCTCATACACTCTCTCCAGTGCGGTATCCCTGCGGATCAGTTCCGTGACCGCAAAGATTCCATCCGCCCGGAACTCGGATACATAGGTCTCCAGTTCTTCCTGGGTCATGGTCGCAAACTTGGGCAGGTACAGGTGATAGGCACCGATCTCCAGGGAAGAGACTGACTTGAGCATGCACTCCTCGAGGTTCGAACCGATCCCCATTACTTCACCGGTAGCCTTCATCTGCGTACCCAGTGTGTTCGGTGCCGTCGAGAACTTATCGAACGGGAAGCGCGGGAACTTGGCCACCACATAATCCAGGCTCGGCTCAAACGCTGCCGTGGTGTTCGCAATGGCAATATCTTCCAGCCGCATGCCCACTGCAATCTTCGCTGTCACCCGGGCAATCGGGTATCCGCTGGCCTTGGATGCCAGAGCGGAAGACCGGGACACGCGCGGATTGACCTCGATCAGATAATACTCGCTCGTTGTCGGATGCAGTGCAAACTGTACATTGCATCCGCCTTCAATCTTCAGTTCACGGATGATCTTCAGTGCAGACTCATTGAGCATCTTCAGGTCATGGTCTGAAAGACTCATGATCGGTGCCACCACAATGGAGTCGCCAGTGTGCACACCCACCGGGTCCACGTTTTCCATGCCGCAGATCGTGATCGCATGATCACTGCCGTCACGCATGACCTCAAACTCAATTTCCTTGAACCCGCGTACACTCTTTTCAATCAGTACCTGATGCACCGGGGACAGCCGGAAAGCATTGATGCCGATCTCTTCCAGTTCGTCCGGATTATTCGCAAACCCGCCTCCGGTACCGCCCAGCGTAAATGCAGGCCGAAGCACAACCGGATACCCGATCTTTTCAGCGGCAACGCGTGCTTCTTCCATGGAATAGGTGATCTCGGAAGGAATGGTCGGTTCGCCGATCGACTGGCACATTTCCTTGAACAGTTCCCTGTCCTCTGCGCGTTCGATGGACGAGGACGGAGTACCCAGCAGTTCCACATGGCATTCCTTCAGTACGCCCTTGCGTTCCAGCTGCATGGCAAGGTTCAGCCCGGTCTGGCCGCCAATCCCGGGCACAATCGCATCCGGGCGCTCATAGCGAAGAATCTTGGCAACATACTCCAGTGTCAGGGGCTCCATGTATACCTTGTCTGCGATCGTTGTGTCCGTCATGATCGTGGCAGGATTCGAGTTCACCAGAACGACTTCGTACCCTTCCTCCTTCAGCGCCAGGCACGCCTGTGTTCCCGCATAATCGAACTCAGCGGCCTGTCCGATCACGATCGGACCTGAACCAATAATCAGAATCTTCTTGATGTCTGTGCGCTTTGCCATATGCATCCTCCTCTACTTCACCGGATCGACGGATCCAGATACACCAGTGTGCCGTCGCAGACCGTCGCCACACATTTTCCATACACATGCATACCTTCAAACGGGGTTGCCTTCCCCTGGGACAGGAAGTCATCCGGGCGCACATCATACCCGCTTTCCAGGTCCCATACCGTATAACTGTCTTTCTGCAGCGGTATGCCGAACCGCTGTCTTGGCCTGCTGCTCATCCGTTCCACCAGTGCCTGCAGGCTCAGAATACCCGTCCGCACCAGGGATGTGTACAGCACCGGGAAGGCGGTTTCCAGTCCAACAACCCCGAATGCACTGCCTTTCAGACCCCTGGCCTTCTCTTCCGCACTGTGCGGTGCATGGTCCGTGGCAATCATATCAATCGTCCCGTCCAGCAGACCTTCCAGCAGTGCTTCCCGGTCCTGCGCACTGCGCAGTGGCGGGTTCATCTTCCATTTGCCCAGATCCTGCAGCGAACTCTCGTCCAGTACCAGGTAATGCGGTCCTGTCTCACAGCTCACATCCACGCCGCTTTTTTTCGCCTGCCGGATCAGTTCCACGCTTTCCTTGCAGGATATATGGCACACGTGATACCTGCATCCGGTTCTGGCTGCCAGGTCCAGGTCCCGCTCAATCTGTTTCCACTCGCTTTCGGAACAGATACCCGGGATCCCGTGTTTTCTTGCATACTCGCCGTCATGGATCACCCCGCCATGCAGAAGACTGTTCACTTCGCAGTGTGCCGCAATGATCCGGTCCAGCGCTTTCGCCCTGCGCATGGCCTCCAGCATGCGCGCATCCTGCTGCACACCATGCCCGTCATCTGAAAAGGCAATCACCTGCTTCGCCATGCCTTCCAGGTCTGCCAGTGTTTCTCCTTTTTCTTCCACAGTGATCGCACCATAGGGATGCACATGAATGCAGGCCTGGTCCGCGATCAGGTCCAGTTCTTCCTGAAGATGCTCCACACTGTCGGGCACCGGGTTCAGGTTCGGCATGGTACATACATCCGTATACCCGCCCCGGGCAGCAGCCAGCGTACCGGAGCGTATGGTCTCCTTATAAGAAAAACCCGGCTCTCTGAAATGCACATGCACATCACAGAAGCCGGGGAAAATACTGTATTCTGAAGCCTGAAAATGCGAAAGAAGCCCCTCAGGACTGACCGCAGAGCGGTTAAGAATGGCCTTGGGATTTCCGCTGCTCATTTAGCTGCCTCCTTTGAAAGCATCCTGCCGAAGGCATACGGAAAGAAACGGATGCACCACAAAAGCGCAGTCACACTCTCTTCCCAGCCTCACGGGACCGGGTTAAAGACAGGTCGTTGGTATTATACGGGTTCATATACGTACCGTCAACGGGAAAAAACAGGCCGTATCATGACCAGATTCCCCAGCACAGAAAAATTCCCATGCCTTTTCGGGCATGGGAATCGCAGGTTATTCAGGAAGCTGAATCCCGTGCTCCCGGGCACAGGCATCCAGTTTATCCAGTGCTTCCACAATCTGTTCCGGCTTATGCGCAGCCGTCACGCAGAAGCGCAGGCGTGCGCCGCCCCGCGGGACCGCCGGATAGATGGCCGGGGGTACAAACACACCCTTTTCCCGCATGGCGTTGGACAATACCATGGCCGCTTCTTCATCTCCGACCAGTATCGGCAGGATGGCGGTTTCGCCGGCAAGGCATGTATTAAAATGATGTTTCTTTGCCTCTGCCATGAAGCACTGCACATTCCTGCGCATGTTTTCCATGACGGACGGGTCATGCCGCACCAGTTCCAGTGCCTTCAGTGCGGCTGCCGCCAGGGCCGGGGAAATCCCGACGGAGAACACAAAACCCGGCAGTGAGTACCGCATGTACTCGATCAGATTTTTCGATCCGGCAATGTATCCTCCACAGGCACCCAGTCCCTTGGACAGTGTCCCCATCTTGATATCGATATCCGTAGGTGCCAGATGGAAATACTCGTCCACACCGCCGCCAGTCTCACCGATCACACAGGTGGAGTGTGCTTCGTCCACCATCAGGAAACATCCGAATTCCTTCTTGACCTTTACAAATTCCGGTACCGGCGCCACATCCCCGTCCATGGAATACACGCCCTCAATGACAATGAGTACCTTGGAAAACCGGTCACGGCGGGTTGAAAGGATCCGGCGGAGCGCCTCGTAATCATTGTGCGGGAACGGGCGCGCCGTTGCATGACTGAGTCTGCAGCCTTCAGCCACCGAATTATGGATCAGACTGTCATAGACAACCAGATCACCCGGGCCAACGAAATTTCCCACAAACGTCACATTCGTGGAATGTCCGCCCACGAGCACCAGTGCAGCTTCGGTATGCTTCCAGTCTGCGATCTCGCGCTCCAGCTGCTGATCCAGACTCTTCTCCCCGGCCAGAAGCCGGCTTCCGGAAGCAGACGTACCATACTTGCGGATTGCATCGATTGCCGCATCCGAAACTTCCTTGCGTCCGGACATGCCTGCATAATTATACGATCCGAAATTCAGTACTCTTTTCCCGTCCATCAGACTTGTGTCTGTCAGTGGTGAATCATGGACAATAAAGTAAGGGTTCCCGTCAGACATCAGTTCTGCATAACGTTCCTGAAACGCCTTGAATTCCGGCGTATCCTCGAAGCGTTCAATGCGCTGAACCGCTTCTGTTTGCTGATTTTCCTGCATAGAATTCCTCCCTGTTTCAGTCCGGCCTGTTGTAATAAAGACGAATAAATAAGAATGAATATTGGCCGACGTCAGGTTGTATACAGGATGATTCCCGATTTGTCAATCCGGGAGACAGAAAAAGGACGAAGGAACATCCTCCGTCCAGTATGCTTTGCATTATTTGACCAGCATGCCCACCATTTTCTGGGAGCGCGCAAGGAAATCCGTGATCTGTTCATTTTCCAGAGGCTTGGCAGCCATCCTGGCCAGGTCATAGATCTGCTGGCAGATCATCTTGGTCAGTTCGTCCTCCGGATCCTTGTCTGCCAGTGCCTGAATGGTTGTATTCGTCCGGTTCAGCACAAGACTGTACTCCGAAGGCATATCCTTCATCCTGTATGCTTCACGGAACCGGCGTGCCTGCTCGTCCTCCGTCACCAGAGCAATCAGATCGCTGTTCGCCATGGCGGCCAGCGTCACCTTCATCTCTTCATTGCCCAGTGCCTTGCGGAACATGCTCTGAAGCTTGTCCGCATCCAGGTCCTTGCCTTCCTCACTGTCCTGGGTCAGACCGGATACATCTGCATCCACACGCGCGAACTTCATCTCAGTATTCCCGCCACCGAACTCCAGGAAATTCATGAACGCGGCATCCAGGTCCGGATACGTGGTCACAGCCACATCAATCCCGCGCTCCGTATACAGAGAGATCGAACCCGCCTGGCGTTTTGCATCCGAGGTATAATACAGCTTATTCTCGGTCTTTTCGCCATTGTCTGTCTTATACTCTGCCAGAGTCTTGTACTTGCCATCCGTAAGCTTGAACAGCAGTACATCCTTGACCATATCGTAGAACTTATGGTCCGTAATGCAGCCATACTTCACGAACGGTCCGATATCATCCCAGTACTTCTCATAGGACTCGCGTTCCGTATTGAACAGTCCGGTCAGCTTGTCAGCAACCTTCTTGGTAATATGGCTGCTGATCTTCTTCACGTACCCGTCATTCTGCAGGAAAGAGCGGCTGACATTGAGCGGAATATCCGGGCAGTCAATCACACCACGCAGAAGCATCAGGAACTCAGGAATGATTTCCTTGATATTGTCCGCCACAAACACCTGTCCGGAAAACAGCTTGATCTCGCCTTCCCGGACACCGAACTCTTCACGAAGTTTCGGGAAGTACAGGATACCCTTGAGTTTGAACGGATAATCCACGTTCAGGTGAATCCAGAACAGAGGATCCTGATAATCTGAGAAAACCTTGTGATAAAATGCCTTATACTCCTCGTCCGTGCAGTCCGACGGCTTACGCAGCCAGAGCGGATCCGTATCATTGATCTGCTGCGGCTTCGGTTCTTCCGTCACCTTCTGCATCTTCGGTTTTCCGTCTTCGTCCTTCTCACCTTCCACCGGTACTTCCTTTTCCACCGGCTTGGCATTGGCATCAAAGACCAGAACAGGGTATGCCATGTATCCGCAGTACCGGGTCAGCACTTCCCGCACGCGGTACATTTCCAGGAATTCCTTTTCATCCTCACTGATATGAAGAATGATTGTGGTACCATGCACCTTACGGCTGCCTTCTGAGATCTCAAAGCTCATGCCGTCCGTGCTTTCCCAGTGTACCGGTTCGGCGCCTTCCTGATAACTCAGAGACTCAATCTCTACACGTTCCGAGACCATGAAGACCGAATAGAAGCCCAGACCGAAGTGTCCGATAATGTCATTCTTCCCGTCCTTGTCCTCTTCCTTGCGGTCAGCAAACTGTTTCATGAATTCACTGGCGCTGGAGAACGCGACCTGGTTGATATACTTCCGGACCTCATCTGCTGTCATGCCGATGCCGGTGTCCTCAATCCGGATCTCCTTGTTCTCCTTGTCCACAGTGACCAGCACAGACATGGATTCATCGGCACCCAGACCGAGCATCTTATATTTTGTAATGGCATCGCAGCCATTGCTCACGACTTCTCTCAGGAATATATCCTTATCAGAATACAGCCACCGCTTGATTACGGGCATTATATTTTCCGCATCAATGGATACACTGCCTTTTTCCAGTTCAACAGCCATGGTTCAGACCTCCTTGATCCTATATACAGCGCTTCATCTGAAGAGCGCAGAAAGCATTTTAGCACCGTCCACCACAGAAAGCAATAGAAAATTAGCACTCACCGTGTGTGAGTGCTAACAATTTTTCTGTGTTCGGACCCGTTCAGTCAAAAATCCCGCTGTCCAGTGCATGACGCGCCGCCAGAATATACCGGCTCTGATCCAGCGGGTCCACAGTTTCCCGCGGGCACCTTGCATCCACATCTTCGGGGCATGGTGCATAGTGATGCAGCCGCATGCTCAGACTGCCACGGCCACCGGTCGCAGCGGCGAGCTCCGTGGCGTAATCCAGACTGGTCGATGCCGGCACAAAGGCTGTGATGGTTCCATACTCCTTGCCCATATGCGTATCCTGGATCGTACCGCGCATGCGCAGAACATCACTGGTCACACGGCCGATCTCTGTACCCGGCACGCGCAGCCGCAGCTCCATCACCGGTTCCAGCAGAACACTGCCACCCCTCTGCAGCCCGTCATGGACAGCCATCGGGGTTGCCACAATGAAGTCCAGAGGATGTGTATGAAACTGGTGATCGCTTCCGTCCACCAGCTCAATCTCAATATCCGTCACCTGCCATCCCCGCCGGCCCTGGGCAAGCGCCATGGGGATAGCCTGGGCCACCTGATGCTGATAGCGTTCCTGGATGGTCCTGACAGGTACAGTGGAACGGAACTGTACCCCGCTCCCCCGCGCACCCGGCCGAAGAATCATTCTGAGAACAGCCCAGCATGGTTTGGGCATGGTGTATGCACAGAATCCGACAGCTTCCCTGCCAATGGTTTCCCGGTAGATCAGACTCGCCGGACCGAAGTGAATCTTCAGCCCGAACCTCTGTCTCAGCTCTTCTTCCAGTACTTCCCGGTGTATATGGCCCATTACCTGCAGGTGTTCTTCCTTCAGGGAGCGGATATAGCGTGCCTCCAGCAGCGGGTCTTCCCTGGACAGTTCACTGCAGGCCGCACGGACCCGTTCCATGTCTTCCCCGTCCTCCGGAATCACCTGCACAGTCATCAGCGGCGTACGCAGGTGTCCCGGCTGTACCCGCCTCGGTAAAGCCTGCTGTGCACCGATCACCTGACTTACACTGACAGCACCGAGCCCGTATACAACTCCGATCTCCCCGGCACTCAGCATACCCACGTCATGGCCTTCCATGTCCCGGACCTGGGTCACTTTCCGGAGTACACTCCCGTTCTCGCCTTCCCGGCCATTCCCCGGTACCTCAATATCCTGACGGTTCGAAAGCCTCCCCCCGAACAGCCGGACCATGGCACCATTGCCCAGAAGCCGGTCCTGCGTCAGTGCAAACACCACCCCGCACAGTGGCAGTGACTCACCGCCCGGCTGCGGAAAATACTCAAGGATTCCATCCAGCAGCGCACAGACACCGGTTCCTCGCAGTGCCGATCCGCTGAATACCGGGTATACTCTGCCTTCTGTCGCCATCTTCGCAAACCCTGCCCGGATTTCTTCTTCCGCAACCGCCTCATCTGACAGAAAGCGTTCCATCCACCCGTCGTCTGCAGCACACATGGCTTCCAGCATTTCCTGTGTGTTCCCATGACGTGCTGCACGCTCTGTGAGGTTCCGGTGCACGTCTTCCATGGTCTGGTCCTCAGAAGCACTGTCCCGGTCCATCTTATTCAGGAACAGAATCATCGGCATCTGCTGTCCCTGCAGTTCCTCGTACAGCAGTTCTGTCTGCGGCTGCACACCTTCCACACCACTGAGCACCAGAACGGCACCATCCATAGCCCACAGTGCACGCTCAATCTGTGCAGAAAAGTCCGCATGGCCAGGGGTATCAATCAGGTGCATACGGCAGTCCTTCCAGTGCATCTGAACACAGCTGGATTTCACGGAAATACCGCGTCTCTGCTCCACCGGAAGGGAATCCGTATGCGCCGTACCCCGGTCTACACTGCCCGCTTCCCGTATCATTCCGGTCTCCAGCAGCATGCGCTCCGTGAGTGTGGTCTTGCCTGCATCCACATGTGCAAATATGCCAAAGTTACGAATCATGCCCGACTCCCAAAAAAAGCCGCAGGCAACCCTGCGGCATATCTCAGTGCATTACAATCAGCTGATAATCACGTGTACCATGTCCGATCTTTTCCGCATGCTCCAGTGTTTCCTTCCAGCGGATGTTCGGATTGCTGTCCAGGAAATGATCATGATGATGCTTCCAGTCTGCACGTGCCAGATGTTCGCCCAGCTGACTGTTGGCAATCGGTGTCTGACGCAGGCAGGCATCCGCACAGGCCTGGTCCAGCGCAACCGGGTCAAAGGAGGCAAACATGCCCACGTCCGGCAGGATCGGTGCGTCGTTCTCAGCATGGCAGTCACAGTTCGGGGAAATATCCTGGACCAGACTGATATGGAAGTTCGGCCGGCCTGCGCAGACTGCATAGCTGTACTCGGCAATCTTGCAGCCCAGCACTTCGTTGGCGTTGTCATTGACATTGGCAATGGCATCAAAGGCACAGGCGCCGATGCAGCGGCCGCATCCCTTGCAGATTTCAGGGTCTATGAACGCTTTCCCGCTTTCGTAGCTGATGGCATCCGACCCGCATTCCTTGGCGCAGCGTCTGCACATTCTGCACTTATCCGGGTTCACCACAGGCTGACCGAAATTGTGCTGGATCATCTTACCGGCACGGCTGCCGCAGCCCATGCCGATATTCTTGAGTGCGCCCCCGAACCCTGTCGCTTCATGACCCTTGAAATGGTTCAGGCTGATGATGATATCCGCATCCATGACGGCCCGTCCGATATAGGCTTCCTCGCAGTACTCCCCATTGGGTACGGGAACCGCCACATCATCCGTACCGCGGAGGCCGTCGGCAATAATCACCTGGCAGCCCGTGGTGGTCGGATTGAATCCGTTGATATTGGCGCAGTCCATGTGTTCCAGCGCATTTTTCCGACTGCCGGGATACAGGGTATTGCAGTCAGTCAGGAACGGTTTCCCGCCCTGTTCCTTGACCATTTCAGCCACGGCACGCGCCCAGTTCGGACGCAGGTATGCCATGTTTCCAAGCTCGCCGAAATGCATCTTAATCGCCACAAACCGGCCCTTCATGTCGATCTGCTCAAGACCGGCCAGCCGGCACAGTTTCTTCAGTTTATCTGTCAGGGGAACGTCAATTCTGGTGCGAAAATCTGTAAAGTAGACTTTGGACATCCTGATGCCTCCGCTTTTTTTGATAGGCCCGCGATTGCAGCTGCTACCGTCAGGCAGATACAACGTGCATCTTATCGGATTTCATGTGGAATTGCAAGAAATTTCCGTGTCTTTTCTGTACTTTCAGGTGTTCTGTTCCCCTGTGCGAACCAGCATTCCGTCCTGCTCCGCGAGCGGGATGAATACAGGGCGTTCATCCGGCGTATGATTGGGCTGATGCAGTGTGAGCATCAGCTGCCCGTCCACCGTACGGAACACCATGCCGTGCCCGCCGTCCCGGTGAAACAGAGGTTCCGCCTGCACAAAACGGCCATTCAGCCGGTCATTGTCAGAAACGGCCACGCCTTCCGTATACCCGCCTTCCGAGAAACTGGCCCACAGGCAAAGCAGCCGGCCAGCCTGCGTGCGCCAGAGGAAGGGGCCATCCGTCACATAACCGGTTACGCCCGAGGAATGGTGCACCGGCCGTGCCCAGGGTGCTTCCGATGCCCGGAACAGAAGGACCGGTTCACCGGCCGCACGCTTCAGATCAGGGCTCAGTGGCATGGCCAGGACTTCCCCGTCCCCGGCCTGGACCCATTCATGGCAGAAAACCATATAGGGCATCCCGTCTGCATCCACAAAGAATGTCCCGTCCAGGCATTCCCATGCTTCCGGAGTCACTGGGCCTTCTGACCATGGCACAAACGGACCCTCCGGTTTTTCGCTGTACAGTACAGCCGTGCCCCGGTGCAGGCCTTCTGCCTTGAAGCTGGCAAACATGTAATATCCGCCCTGGTAGTGGTGCACTTCCGGTGCCCAGAAATTGCGGTCTGCCCAGAACCCGGACGGTGCCTCAAAGCAGACCACAGGGTCCGACCACGTCTCAAGGTCCCGGCTCGTATAGACATCAAACCCGGTTGCCGGCCCCCAGCAGGTTGCACCACGGGTTCCATAAAGATAGTACACACCGTCGTCCTGCAGTACAAACGGGTCCCGGACATGAATTTCATTCAGTTTCACAGTGTTCATCCTTTCCTTCCTGGTCTGAGCGGTGTGACCGCCTGTATTGCAGCGGTGTCATACCCGTCTGCTGCTTGAATCTGCGGATAAAGGTCCCGGAATCATAGTATCCGCACTGCAATCCGACATCACGGATCGTCTCATTGCCCTGTTCCAGAAGCGCCTTGGCATGCTCACACCGAAGAAGTGTCAGGTATTCCAGAGGCGGCATGCCCATCCGTTCCCGGAAGTTCCCGGAAAGCCGTGCTGTGGACAGGTCAAAGGATTCCGCAATCGCAGTCATGGAGATTTCCGGATCCTGGTAGTGTGCCTGAATATACTCAACCACCTGCTTCATCGGGTCCGCTTCGTCCCCATGTTCGGCCTGCACCGGTATGTCTGCGTCCAGCAT
>ONWQ01000012.1 GCA_900321565.1 uncultured Eubacteriales bacterium | reverse complement strand
GCATTTTTCGTGATGGGTGCAAGAACAGAGAAAATTGCATGCGCCTTTTTACAATCCGGTACCGGTATCGTGCCGGAAATGACTGGGACAAGCGGCAACCTCGGAGAGGGCGACAGCGATCCGTCGATGACCACACTGGACAGTATATTCAGCAGTGCCCTCAATCACTATCTCACGGAAGAGCTGGGCTTTCAGACCGACCGGCCCTACATCCTTTCCAGTCTTCGTGTCAATCAGGCATGGACATGGATGGGAGAGAACCAGTATTTGAACCAGGAAAAGATTATGTACGAAAACATTTCCAAAAACAGGTTCCTGAAGGTCTGGGAGATCTGCGGGTATTATGATCTGGCTACACCGTTCTTCGGGAATGAATGGATCGTCAATCATCTGTTCCTGGATGAGGAGCACAGGGATCAGGTGCACTTCAGCTATTATCCGTCCGGACACATGTTCTACATGAACGAAGCATCCTGCGCCGCATTCCATGAAGAGGCGGAACAGTGGTATGCCCAGCCGTAAACCATACGGGAAAGTGCACAGCCGGAAGGGACGGGCTCAGCCCGGAGCTTCCATCTGAAAAGGCAGGCAGCGGTTTCAGGCCGTTGTCTGCCTTTTTAACCGGGCAGGCAGGGAATTGACAAACCCTTATGCATTTGCCATCATATCCTGTGTTTTTGGAAAGGAGCTATGAAATACCGATGAACTGGTCTGAGACCGGGATGAACCCGGTGGGTGTTTTTGACAGTGGTGTCGGAGGCATATCCGTTCTTGCACAGATCCGGAGAACGCTGCCGCACGAGGACCTGATCTATTTCGGGGACACGGCGCATGCGCCCTATGGCACGAAGACGGAATCGGAAGTGCTGGGGTTCAGTCTTCAGGTGGTGCACGAGCTTCTGCAGCGGAAGATCAAAGCGCTGGTGATTGCCTGCAATACGGCTTCGGCTGTGGCAGCTGCTGCGCTCAGGGAGCAGCTTGAGATCCCGGTGATTGCCATGGAGCCGGCGCTGAAACCGGCTGCCGAGGCAAGACACGGCGGGACGATCCTGGTCCTGGCGACACCGATGACGCTGAGCCTGCCGAAGTTCCACAGGCTGTATGCACAGTACGGAGAGGGCGCGGTCCCGGTGCCGTGCCCGGGGCTGATGGACCTGGTGGAACAGGAGAATATGCAGGGCGCGAGGGAGTACCTGCAGCGTGTGTTTTCCGGGTATGCGCCGGAGAGCCTGGACGCTGTGGTCCTGGGTTGTACACATTATGTTTTTTTAAAGCCGATGATCCGGCAGATGCTGCCGGAACATGTGTGCGTGATGGACGGCAATGAAGGGACGGCGCGGCAGCTGGAGCGCGTTCTGGAAGGGAAAAATCTTTTGAATCCGTCAGGCGAGGGAAGCATTCAGCTGATGACCAGCGGGGACAAATCCCTTGTGCTGCCGCAGATGCAGCGTCTGCTGGACCGGATGGAGTGTGTCCTGGACGGGGAACACGGCATCGGATGATCTCCGGACCGGGGCGCGGAGGCCGGGTGCCCTGAAAGATTTTCCCATGATTTTGTTCCCCTCTTTTCTTTTTGAGGGAAATCATGTATAATCTGTCCATAAAGTTATGAAGCACGAGCAAAACCCATGCGTTTCATAACAGACGCACCTTATATAGACCTAAGGAGGAAGTCCATATGGCTGATTTCGCAACGAACACTATCCGGAATATCGCCCTCATGGGGCATGGCGGCGAGGGCAAGACCACGCTGACCGAGGCAATGCTCTACGCCGCGCATCTGATTGACCGTCAGGGAAAAGTGGAAGACGGCAACACGGTAAGCGACTATGATCCCGAAGAGATCAAGCGCACCTGCTCCATTTCCGCGTCTCTGGCCCCTGTGGAATGGGCAGGCAAGATGCTGAACATCATTGATGTTCCCGGCTACTTTGACTTTGCCGGTGAAATGGCCGGCCCCATCCGTGTTGTGGAAACCACCGGCATCGTGATCAGTGCCGTGACCGGCATCAGTGTCGGCGCGGAAAAGGCATTCAAGCTTGCGGATAAGCAGGGTGTCTGCAAAATGCTCATCATCAACCAGATGGACCGTGAGCATGTGTCCTTCCAGAAGGTTCTGGAAGAACTGAGAGCCAAGCATGGCTCTTCCGTGGTTCCGGTTCTGGCACCGCTTGGCGAAGGCCCGTCCTTCCGTGGCGTGGTGAACATCCTGGATCAGAAGGCATACGAAGGTGCCTATGACAAGAGCAAGGAAGTTCCGATGCCCGCCGATATGAAGGATCAGGTGGACAGCTGGCTGGAAGAGCTGACCGAAGCTGCCGCTGCCGCTGACGATGATCTCATGATGAAGTATCTCGAAGGCGAAGAACTGACCCATGACGAGCTGCTCCTGGGCTTCCATAAGGGCATGAAGGACGGAAGTATCATTCCTGTTGTGGCCGTGTCTGCCGCCAACGGAATCGGTATTGCCCGTATGATGGACCTGATGGCCAAGTATCTGCCCTCTCCCGGCCATATGGGACTGAAGCATACCGGAACCAACCCGAAGACCGGGGAAAGCATTGACCGTGTATGCTCTGACAGCGAACCCTTCTCAGCCTTTATTTTCAAGACCATTGCTGACCCGTATGTCGGCAAGCTGTCTCTGTTCCGGATCATGTCCGGTTCTCTGACTTCCTCCACCACACTGTATAATGTGAACAAGGAAAAGACCGAAAAGAGTTCCGGTCTGTATGTGCTGCGCGGCAAGAAGCAGATCGCAAAGCAGATGCTGCATGCCGGCGATATCGGCGCTCTGTCCAAGCTGCAGTTCACCGCAACCGGTGACACGCTCGCGGATCCGGCAAGCCCGATCTGCTATCCCCCTGTCGAGTATCCTCAGGCCTGCATGAGCAAGGCTGTCTATGCCATGAAGCAGGGCGAAGAAGACAAGGTCTTTACCGGACTTTCCCGTCTCATGGAAGAAGATCCTTCCCTGACCCTGGAAAAGAATGCGGAAACCACGGAAACCATCCTGTCCGGTCTTGGCGAGATGCACCTGGATGTGGTCCGCAACAAGCTGGAGAACAAGTTTGGTGCCAAGGCAGACCTGCGTGATCCCAAGATCCCGTACCGTGAGACCATCCGCAAGACCGTGAAGGTCCAGGGCCGTCATAAGAAGCAGTCCGGTGGCCATGGTCAGTTCGGTGATGTATGGATTGAGTTCTCTCCGATCGTGGACAGCGATACAGATTTCGAATTTGAAGATGCCGTGGTCGGCGGTGCCGTGCCGCGTAACTTCATTCCTTCCGTGGAAAAGGGCCTGCGCGAGAACATCGTGCATGGTGTGCTGGCTGGGTATCCCATGGTGCACCTGCATGCCAAGCTCTATGATGGTTCCTACCACCCCGTTGACTCCTCCGAAATGGCATTCAAGACCGCTGCACGTATTGCCTATAAGAAGGGCTGTATGGATGCATCCCCGGTCCTGCTCGAGCCGATCATGCATGTGGAAGTCATGGTTCCGGATGAGTACATGGGCGATATCATGGGCGACATGAACAAGCGTCGTGGACGTATCATGGGCATGCAGCAGGAAGGCGACATGCAGCTGGTGGTCGCGGAAGCGCCCATGGCAGAACTGTTCAAGTATGCAACCGACCTGCGTTCCATGACACAGGCACGCGGCAGCTTCACCACCAAGTTTGAACGCTATGAGGAAGTACCCGCCAGTGTGGCAGAAAAGATCATTGCCAATGCGGTACGTTCCGACGAGGATGAAGACGAATAAGCCGTCTGAATCAGACTCTCTTTGCCGGCGATGGAAACATCGCCGGTTTTTTTGGGTTCATAAAACCCCACGCCAGGCGTGGGGGTTATGAACCCAGAAAGGCGCAGTGGGCATGAAGACTCACTGCGCCGCGGATCCTATCACTCAATCCATGTTCCGTCAGCACCGATCCTGTATCCATCAATCACGGTGTTGAAGACCATGAAACCATTCTCGTCAAAATAACGCCATTTCCCGTTCAGCTGAATCCAGGCATTGGTGGCAAACGAACCATCCTGCAGCTGGTAGCGGATTCCTGTTGCCGGTGCATGATCCGGGTCCCAACGGCCGGTCTCATCGACCCAGCAGTCACCGATCCAGCAGGATACTGCCATGGAACCGTCACTTGTCAGGTAATAGTCTTCGATCCACTGATCTTTAACGGCATAACCTTCTGCATCAAAATAGTACCATTTGCCACCGATCTGCACCCAGCCATTGACGGGGTATGTACCATCCGGATAGACAAACCAGGAACCCTGATCATTGCTCATCCATTCCCCTGGAAGAATCGGATCTTCAGCTTCGTTGCTCTCTTCATGGTGATTGAGCATGAAGTCGCCATAATAGAGCTTGAACCAACTCTCATCCAGTGTACCTGTATTATCAGTGCCTGTATTTTGTCCGGAAGCCTGATTGTTGGATTCATACTCAGCCAGGGCCTCATTAAAGTAGATCTGCAGGTTCTGTGGAACATCCTGTAAGGAGGCAGCACTCTGGGTGATGATATCTTCACCATCGTAGACAGTACGCTGCAATGTGCCATTCTGATCCATGGTGTACTCGACAAACTGATCTCCTTCACGAAATGCGACACCTGTAGACAGACGGCGACCTTCAGCATCGACTATCTTACTGGAATGGAAATCAGGATCGCTGAGATACTCAGAGGTAACAACCGACAGGACTGTACCATCCACGTCAAAAAGTACATTACGGGTCTGATTTCCGAGCGCTGTCTTCTCATATTCCACAACGTTAATCGAAACAGGATTTCCGAGCAGGTCATAGGTGAGCGAGACATCGTGTATATATGTCTCATTTCCTTCGGACAGGATCAGCTCTTTAGTGGAATCAGAGGCATAGGCAGAGTAGCCGGGGTACGCGGCCATGGCGTCATTGAAGGTGGCTGGCATTTCCGGCGCCGTCGGTAATGTGTCCCAGTTGATTGCTGCACCGGCAGATGAAATAAGACATAAGGTCAGTAGTGCTGTCAGTACCATGATAAGCAGTGTGTGTTTCATATTTCATTTCCCCCTTCTGTGACAAGAGTATAACCCATCTGACTGAAAATGGTCAATATGTCCACAAATAAAACATAAACGACATCGAACAAGAGCATGACGTATCGGATGATGGATTCATCAGTGGAATTTCGCAGGTCATGGGTTTCAGCTGATCGGAAAGAAGACTTATGGCGCTGTCTATGCGTGTGAGAATGCTGCCAAAAGCTTCAGCATGAAACCTGTGAATCTGAAAAGACGGCACCCATGTCAGATATCCGGAGATCGTTTTGTACAGTAATGGAAGTAACTTTCTTTTGAATCCTGCCGGAGTTTCCAATGGTCTCATTGCGCATCACGGCATAATTGTCTCAGCTGAAAATTCATCATAACCAGACTGATCAAAGTATCTTGCAAAATCCGCAGGATAGAGGCTCGCAGCTGTGTCTGGAATAGTCAAGACTTTCCTTGAATTCAAGCATCGGAGAATGCAATCTGTTATATTCAAGGATCTGCACCTCCCAAATCCCATTCTGATATTGCATTGTGAAAATACTTCCTGAATCTGAATGTCTTTTGCCTCAATGTTGGTCCGCAACAGCAGCCTTCCCGTTATTGGTTTCAATGCCCTGTATCGATAGTCCACTATTGTCTGGGGGTTCAGACCGATCATCTCAAGATAATTGGCGCCTTCTCTGCCAGCTCTGGAACCTTTGTTCCCATGTGTTGCCTCCTTCAATGAGGTAAATGCTCACTGAAGATGGTATCGAATGATCCCGGAATTCTCCACTATGAGATGTTGATATGATTCAGTTTTCAAGTTTCATTCAGGATAACTGAAAAGCCGGAATAAGTGCAATGGGAGGGGCGAAGGCTGATGCCCTCCCTCTGCCTTATCGTCCGGAAAAGCAGGCACAGAAAAACCGCAGCTTTGGCTGCGGTTATGGGATCACTTTGCACTGACGAGGGAGAGAAGCACCCGGGTCATGGTTTCCATGGCCTGTACGGAAATGAATTCCTTGCGGCTGTGGAAGTTGTACCCGCCGGTGGACAGGTTCGGACAGGGCAGGCCCATGAAACTGAGCCTGGCGCCGTCGGTGCCGCCGCGGATGGCTTCGATCCTGGGCTGCACACCGCACTCAGTGAATGCGGCCTGGGCGCGCTCAATGATTTCCATATGCGGTTCGATCTTTTCACGCATATTGTAATAGGAATCCTTCAGGACACACTCCACGGTGCCGGCGGGGTAGACCTGATTGAGGTAGTCCGAGATGGCCTGCATGCGCTGTTTGCGCTGCTCGAAGCGTGCGCGGTCATGATCGCGCAGGATCCAGGTGAGGGTGGCTTCCTCACAGTCGCCCTTCATGCCGATCAGGTGATAAAAGCCTTCATAGCCTTCGGTATGCTCGGGGGTCTCGGCATCGGGCAGCATCTGAATGAACTGGGCGGCGATCCTGGCGGCATTGATCATGCGGTTCTTGGCGGAACCGGGATGGAAGCTCAGGCCATGGATGGTGATCAGGGCACTGGCCGCATTGAAGTTTTCATACTCAATCTCGCCCAGGGCGCCGCCGTCCACGGTATAGGCATAGTCCGCGCCGAAGGCGGGCACATCGAACAGGTCGGCACCGCGGCCGATCTCTTCATCCGGTGTGAATGCGATGGCAATGGGGCCGTGGGCCGGGGCATCCGGCTGCATAAGTATGGAAGCGAGCTCCATGATCTCGGCGACACCGGCCTTATCGTCCGCGCCGAGCACGCTGGTGCCGTCGGTGACGACCAGGTCCTGGCCCTGCAGTGTCCGGAGGGTATCCGTATCATCAATGACCAGGCCGTTGGCCAGTGTTACCGTGTCACCGGTAAACTTTTCCAGGACCTGCGGATGTGTGGGACCGAGGACGGCATCGGAGGTATCCATATGCGCGATCAGGCCGATGCAGGGCTGGCCTTCCGTGTTCTCCGGGATCCGGGCATACACGTAGCCGTTGGCATCGGTATGCGCGTTCTCAATGCCCATGCCCCTGAGCTCTTCGACCAGGAGACGGGCAAGCGCCCATTCCTTTTCAGAGGACGGGCAGGAAGCAGAGGATTCGTCTGAAGTGGTTTCCAGCTGAACATAGCGTAGAAAACGGTCTTTGACTTGCATGTGGACTCATTCCTTTCTTCAGGATTGTCTCCGGAGTGCATCCGGGAGCTGGGCGAGCGTATCCAGTGTGAGGTGAATGCTGGATGCCGGGACATGACTGGTATCGATCAGGTCGGGGATGCGGACGCAGTACATGCCGGCCGCGGCGACGGCGAGCAGGCCGCTGGGGGAGTCTTCGACACCGGCGCACTCATCCGGGGCACACTGCAGGGCCTGGGCCGCAGCGAGGTAAGTGTCCGGGTCGGGCTTGCGCCGCTGGACCATTTCTGCGGTGATGATAGTGTCGAACTTGTGCTCCCAGCCCAGGAGCGTGAGGTATTCCATGACTACGGATTTGACATTGTTGGTGCACAGTCCCAGCAGGTAGCCTTCCGCGCGGAGCTGATCCAGGACCTCGGCGGCATGTGGTTTGACGGGCACACCATACGTATGCACATACTCGAACGTGGCATCCTTCCAGTCCGTGGCGAACTGGTCCGTGCTGACGCCGGGGAGCCACTCCAGCAGCCTGCGGTTGGTCTCTTCCATGGAGGTCCCGACCAGGCTGATGAACTGGTCTTCGGTGATACTGTAGCCCTGGCGCGCGAGCGCGGTGCGCATCATCTGACAGCCGCTGCGCTCTGTGTCCGTGAGGACACCGTCCATATCAAAGAGTACGGCACGGATCATGGGGTCTTTCTCCTTTCGAGCATGCGCATGGCCTGGACGATCCCGTCCACGGCGGCACTGACAATGCCACCGGCATACCCGGCGCCTTCGCCGACGGGGTAGATGCCGGGGAACCCGACCGACATGCCGTTTTCATCGCGGACCACTCTTACCGGGGATGAGGAGCGGGATTCGAGGGCGGTGAGCAGTGCGTCCGGGTGCGCAAACCCGTGGAGCATGCGGTCCATCCGGGTGATCCCGATGCGCAGGTCTTCCGCCATGAAGGGAAGCAGGCAGTCATCCAGGCTGCAGAGTGTGATACCGGGACGGTAGGAGGGCAGGACTTCACCGAGTCTGTTGGTAGGCCGGCTGAGCAGGAAGTCTTCCACGCGCTGCACCGGGGCATGGTAGCCGCCACCGCCGAGGCGGAAGGCTTTCGCCTCCAGCGTGCGCTGGAGCTCGATCCCGGCCAGTGGATGGTCCGAACCGAAGTCGTCCGGGCGGATGCCGACGAGAAGCGCGCTGTTGGCATTCACGGCGCTGCGCGCATGCTCGCTCATGCCATTGACGGCCAGGCGTCCGTCCTCGGAGGAAGCAGCCATGACCTCGCCCCCGGGACACATGCAGAAGGTATAGCAGCCGCGGGTGTCCGGGGTCTGGACATGGAGCTTGTAATCGGCGGCGTGGAGTGCGGGATGCCCGGCAAAGCGGCCGTACTGTGCGCGGTCGATCCAGGCCTGCGGGTGCTCAATGCGCACGCCCATGGCGAAGGGTTTCTGTTCCATGGGCAACCCGAAGGCATACAGCATCTGCATGGTGTCGCGCGCGCTGTGGCCGAGGCAGAGGAAGACATCCTGTGCAGGGATGCATGCGGTGCCATCCGGTGTCCGGACCAGGAGTTCATAGGCCTGAGCGGCACTGCAGCGGATGCCCTCGAGGCGGCTGTGGAAGCAGACCTCACCGCCCAGGGACTGGATCTCGCGGCGTATGGAGAGAATGACCGAGCGCAGAAGGTCGGTGCCGATATGCGGTTTGGCATCGGTCAGGATCTCTTCCGGGGCGCCATGGAGGACGAAGGTTTCGAGCACATGCCGGATCCAGGG
>ONWQ01000472.1 GCA_900321565.1 uncultured Eubacteriales bacterium | reverse complement strand
GATAGCATTCTGTCTGTTCCGGGCTCATGGATTGATACGAAGCAGACTGAAAGATGGCAGTAAGCATCCGGCGGCACGGGCTGCAGGGATTCTTCTGATTCAGAATGCACTGTGCAGGAAGGAACAGCGAAATTCATACAGATGGAGACCTTTCCATGGGATAGAGGCGTATGATACAATGGTCCCAGGACAAGACACGAAGGACAGGACTGTGACATGTAAAAGAAACGCAGATGTCTGCCGGATGCGCAGGGAATACGTATCAACAGATGACAGGGGCCTGCAGAACCCCAGTGCCCGGGATCCGGGATCTACGTTCAGACTGAACAGAGGGCCATATCATGATTTCACAGAAAAACGGTATTCAGGCGTTTGTCATGCCGGAATGAAAGCGTCTTCAATCATGAGCAAACCGGCTGAGTATAGAGAACGATAGGAAAGAGGGAGATGGATTTATGAAGGTACGTGTGCGGAAACTGACATTATGCATGGCGCTTCTCCTGCTGTGCACACTGCTCTGTTCCTGGGCGGGTGCAGAAGGTGCGGAACCGAGCGGGGACGGAAACGGAATTCTGTCCCGGCCTCTGCTTGCAACCTTGTACAAATGGCTGAACGACATGGACGGCGAGTTCATGAAGACAGTCACGTTTGAACAGGTCAGCAATGCTGTGGGCAAGTGGGGCTGTGTCAAGGAAAAAAGCAAGGACGACTATCATGCGGCTTACTGGACTGACGGACAGAGCACGGTGACTGTCACATTCAGGGATTATGACGGTTTCTGGGGCGTGAGTGCCATCACGACTGACCTGAGCCGGGAAGAGTATGAGAGTGCGGATGATTTTTTCATGCCGCATGTAGGCAACCGGGAAGCCGGAAGCAGTGAAACGTACAGCACAAACCTGACGACTTCGGTCAAGGGTGGCAGCGGGGATGTCATGGTGACCTGTGATGTACCCGTGGAAAACTGGTATCCGACGATCAGTTTCGGAGAAATCCGGTTTCAGAACGCGCCCTCTGAGTCGTCTGTCACCGGGAACAGTTCCGGCATGCGGATCTCCTTCTGGCCGGACGAGGCTTCCATCCTGACTGAACAGGCTAAGGGAGAAGACCAGGCGGAAGCTGAAGATCTGTACCTGTTCCAGCAGATTATGCACGGCTGTGAGTATACTCGCAATGGCATGCGTCTGACAGACTATACTGTACAGATTCATGATGGCCTGTGGATGCGCATCACGCTGAATAAGATCAAGGTATACATTGGCAGTGAGGCTGAGGCCATTCTGAAGAGCATGAAAGTGCAGCAGGGGGAAAATGTCTATTCCTGGGAACCCCTAGGGATGGACTGGGATGATGAAGAAGATGATGATGAGGATGATCTGGATCTGATCGATGACGATTTCTCTGAGGAATACATCCAGGACAGCCCCTATATGGCCAATGGGCAGGTCTTCTTCGAGGACAAGAATGACAACCGGTACCTGTACAACAATTTCACTGCGGAAGAACTGTCCTTCAGTCATGATATGGAGTCTGACAACTATTACAGCTACGCAGACTTTGATATTGTGATTCTGGACCCGGATACGGAACATCCGCTGCCGATCCTGCGCCTGTGGATCACCATGGTTACCAAGGAAAAACCTGTGAACATGCACAGTGTGACCTTTACAACAGGTGGCAGGGACTATACATTCAGTGAGCTTTCAGACCCGGAAGACATCATTGAGGGCGAGGGTGAGTATGAGCAGACCATGCTGATCCGTTTCGACGCGGACAGTCAGTGGTTCCTGACCCAGGCAGTCATGAATCATCTTCTCGGAGACGAGACAATGAAGGCGGTATTCCATGGTGATGTGGACATGGAAGTCGAATTCGGTGAGCATTTCTGGAATGTACTGAGCATATACTTTGATCTCTATACCAACAGTGATGCTGCGACGAACCTGAACGGATATACAGGGAATCCCATGGAGTCCGGACTTGCACCATGACCGGAAAGGCCATACTGACGTGGATGGCGTTTTGCCATCCACGTTTTTTATAGGTAGCAGCCCTGGGTTCCGGAAGCCTCCAGTCCTTTGAGCAAACCATGTTGACGGATATCCTGAAGCGGTGCACAATAGGGACAGCCGAAATGCGCAACCAGGTGCAGAAGCCATGGTGATGAACGGGAAATACCGATAGCCTTCCTGTGGGCTGTACAACGGACTGTGTGCAGTCACAGACCATATGCCATACCGCAGGGAAGATGATCGGTGCAATACTGAAACAGCAGGCGGGGATGACAATGAAGATTCTGGGGCTTGATCTCGGGACTACAACGCTCAGTGCAGTGTGTATGGATATACCTGGCGGCCGGGTACTCAGAGCATGCACGGAACCGAACCGGTCCGGACTCAGGACGGCACACGGATGGGAACACCTGCAGGATCCGGAGGCCATAGTAAAGGCAGCCGGGAGCATGCTGGATGCGCTTCTGGAAACGGAGCAGGATGTCTGTGCCATAGGTGTTACCGGGCAGATGCACGGGATTGTATATGTGGATGCCTCCGGACAGTCGCTCAGTCCGCTTATGACATGGCAGGACCAGCGCGGTGCACTGGCTGAGGAAGGCACGGAGAGTGTATGTACACTTGTGCGTGAACGGACCGGCTGCAGGCTTTTCCCGGGGTACGGGCTGGCAAGTCATATGTATAATCTGCGAAACGGGCTGGTGCCGCTGCGGACTGCGAAGCTTGCCACCATTGCGGATTATGTGGTCATGCGCCTGACGGGGCGCTCGTCCCCGCTCATGCATATCAGCCAGGCAGCTGGCCTGGGACTGTTTGATCTGCAGACACAGACATGGAAAGAGGAAGCACTGGGCCTGGTCCCGGGAAGCGGGGATGCACTGCCTTCAGTGATACCGCATTTTGAGATTGCGGGCATGTACAGGGGCATCCCTGTCTGCACGGCCCTGGGCGATAATCAGGCGGGGTTCCTGGGCAGTGTGGACAATCCACAGGAGAACATACTGGTGAACATGGGGACCGGCGGACAGGTTTCCGCGCTTTCTGACCGGATCCTGGAGACGGAGGGGGTTGAGACACGCCCGCTCAATGAGCATGCATACCTGGTGGTCAGCGCATCCCTGTGCGGCGGGCGTGCCTACGCATGCCTGGCAGAACTGTTCGCATCCATTGCGCAGGCATTCGGGTGCGGGGAACAGGATCCGTATTCGGTCATGAACCGGTTCCTTGACCTGCCGCAGGACCCGGACCCGCTCTGCGTGGAAACTACGTTTGCCGGAACGCGGGATGACCCCGGACTGCGCGGACGGATCACGAATATCAGCACGGAAAACCTGACGGCTACAGGCCTGACCCGGGGGGTCCTGGAAGGCATGGTACGGGAACTGTATGGCGGATGGATGTGTATGAAGACGCACCTGCTGCTGGCACAGTCCCGGATCACGGTTTCAGGGAACGCCATGCGTCTGAACCCGCAGCTGCGCAGGATCACGGAAACATGCTTTGGTATGCCGGTTACACTGACTGCACACACAGAGGAAGCAGCGTGCGGTGCAGCTGTTTCAGCAGCGGTTGCAGTGGGGCTCATGGACTGGCATGCAGCCATCGGACAATGAAATGCAGGGGTTAAAAACACCGGGCACTATGGAGAAGATGGTGCCCGATGTTTTTTATGGTATCCTACTGCTCAGTCGAGTGCGTTAATGATGGATGTCAGTCTCTCACGGTCGTAGTAGCTTTCAAGGCGGGTCAGGACCACATCAGGTTCAACACCCTGGTCCACATCATAGTAGGAACCATTCTTGAGGAAGGCGAGCCTGGAGTATCCTGAGGTCTGGAAAGTAGAACCCCATGCTGTGGTCATATTCTGCACAACACAGCTTCCGCCGCCTGTGGTGTCGCCGATCAGTGTGACCAGTCCACTGGTCTTGAAGATCCACGGTACCAGATTGCCGCACGAGAAACTGTTCCCGGAGGTCAGGCAGTACAGGTGGTATTCATAGGCGAGGTAGTCATCATCGGTGAACTGATGATCAAGGTCTGTATCCACACTGTAAAGGCAGGTCGACTGTCAGGATGAGAATGTATTGACGAAGGTAATCGGGGTCACGCCCAGATACCATCCGAGGATGAAGATGGCCGCGTCAACATCACCACCGCCATTATTGGAAAGGTCGAGAACGACGTTCTGGATCGGGCTGCCTTCACGGCGGATCTGATGATTGGCATAAAGTACCAGGGAAATCGTGTCCTTGATGCAGGCCGGATCGTCGAGGTCCAGTGTATAGTAATCTGAGCGCGGCAGGTTCAGGTTGAACTCATCAAAAGTGATATAGGCTGTATTCCCGACTTCCTGGTACGGAGGCACACCTTCGGGATAGAAGAAATCCCGGGCTCTGGCGAACCGCCGCATGGTCCTTCTGCTCAGAATGGTTGAATAGCCTGTACCATGTGTGTCCAGTTCGGTTTCATAGCCGGTCATCCAGGAGTTCAGGTTAAAGCCACTGTGAAGATCATCCAGATAATAGTGGATGAAGTCAGCCAGGGCTGCATCAGCTTCCGCCGGATCCTCAGATGTCAGACGGTCATCGTAACGGCTTTCTGAGAGAAGAAGTGCAAAACTGTCAACGTTATGGGCTGCCTTCAGACCATAGAAATGATCCATTTCCATTGCGAGTTCTGCAACGCCGTATTCCGCCAGTTCCTTGCTTCGCTTGGTGGGCTGAACACTGTAGAAATCCTGCCCGGTCTGAGTCAGTTGACGGGTTTCTTCCCCTGTTTCCTCATTCACGACCCATTCGGCGAGCATCTGCGGTCCACCCATGTAGACCTTTTCACCATTGAAATAGATCAGGTAGCCATTCGGAATGCCAAAAAGCAGATCAAAGGCTGTATGCAACGGGACCAGATACATGCCATCCTGTGCGATCATTGGAATCCCATACTCTTTCAGTTCGATGATCCGGACATTGCCGGGCCTGACCATCATGGGGTCCGTAACACGGCTGAACAGTTCAGGAAGTCCGGTTTCTGCATTGATTCCGGAAGAGTAAAGTATATCCATAGTTTGCCCGTTCGCAGTGGCTTCCATGGCGTCAAAATCACTGTAGTAGCAGACGCCTTCCGTAAAACCGAACAAGGTATAGGTGTCGGTTTCTGTATTGATGATGCTGTAATAATTCATTTCCTCATTGATCACACCATCATGCCGGGTTCCGGTTTTACTGTTGATGGAATTGACCATGGTGACATAGTCCGGAAGATTCAGATAAGGCATATCATTGACACCGTCAACGAATACCAGGGGAAGCTCATAGCTCGGTTCCGGTACGTCACCCAGTACGACCGGGTATGTCCGGGTTTCCAGAGTATGATGCTCTGGTGTTTCCGTCGCCGGTGTCTGTTCTGCCAGAACCAGACAGCAATTCAGCATGAGCGTCAGAACAAGCAGCAGACTGATGATTCTTTTTATGGGTTGTTCTTCCTTTCTCTGTTCGGGTCTGAATGGTCAGTATGGATCCGATATCATGCCATAGGTCCATGTTTCGGAAGCCACTGCATCAGGCAGCCATGGCGGGTTTCATGCATGTACAGTGTGTCTGGCTTTTGGTCCGGAAAAATACATACAAAAAAGGCCCGGCATCTGATGCTGTGTCTGTGATATCTGTCCATCCATGTACGTTAAGCTTTCTCCTTTTCGATTGTATTAAAAGTATACGTGCTTTTCAGGAGGTAACAGATATTTTTATAAAACAAAACCGCAGCACAGGTTCGCTTGCTGCGGTACAGAAAAGTGTAAGGACGACGGTTGTTTCAGACAAGCAACATGCTCCAGATGAAAATGGCGGGTATGGAGCAGAGTGTGGTAAAGATCACCATTTTGGTGGCGAACTGCGGATCACGGTTATACTTGGCTGAAAGCATGGTGGTTGTGGCACCGGCCGGCATTGCAGCCAGCAGCACACTCACGCCTGTGACCTGATGACTGATGCCCAGCAGGCGGCAGACAAGCCAGACGATCAGCGGCATCAGGACAAGACGGTGCACAGTAAAGCGTACAATGGTCAGGTCAACGAGATGCTTCAGATCAATCTCGCTGAGAATCATGCCGATCATCATCATGGTCAGTGGAGTATTGCAGCGTCCGATACTCTGGATCGGGTTCTGAATCAATGCCGGAACCGGAAGTTTCAGACTCATGACCAGAAGCCCGAGGAAACAGGCGATCACACAGGGATGCGTGAGTACTTTCCGGATTGTGGCCCTGCGGTCGGAAACCCCGGAATAGATGGCAAGACCTTCCGACCACATCATGATCCTCTGCGGGATCAGGTAAATACTGGTCAGAAGCAAGCCCTCGGGTCCGAAAACGCCTTCCGTAATGGCATTGCCCAGAAATCCGGCATTGGAACAGATCATACCGTAGGCCAGATTACAGCGCCGGTCCCGGGTCTCGTGCGGGAATGCAAACTTGCCATACATGAGCGACAGGAGCTGGATTCCGATGGAGACCAGAAGAACAGCCAGGTATTCCCCGGCTGTGACTCCGCCGCTGGATGTAAGGAATGAATTGAAAATATTGCACGGGAGTACGACATACAGGACCAGGTCCGTGATCACACGCTCGGCTTCCTTGCCCAGAAGCCGGATCTTCCGGATCAGGAAGCCAACGGCGATCATGGCAAAGATGTTGAATTCAAGTGACCAGAGTTTCCCCACAGGTATTACCCCCAGTGCAGTGCTTCCAGTTTATGGGCGATGGCCTCCGCTGTCGGCGGACAGCCCATGACGCATTCGCCGGCGCCGCGGCAGCAGCGTCCGATCCCAAGCCCGTCCAGAGTCTTTCCCTGCCAGCCCTGGCCGATATAGATCTCCTGGCCCTGGCCGCAGCGGGAGGCGTGCAGTGCGCGTACAAGCGCGGCAAAGCAGGCAGAGCATGCCTGATTCTCATGCACGTTCCGGGTCAGGGAAGCCACGGTGCCGCTGGGCTTGGGATACCCTGCGGTATCACTGGGCCGGTTCAGTTCCACCAGGTCTTCTGCAGACCATTTCGTGCTTCCGCCACCATACTGTTCGGCGAGTTCAATATACGGGACGTCTTCGGGGTTCAGGCCCATGAGCGCACGCCCATAAGCATCCAGCTGCACTGCATCCGTGCCCAGGTACATACGGTTGGTCTGTACCGGGGTCCCGCCTTCTTCGAAGTCCAGATCACCGCAGATGCTGTCCACCACGATCAGTCTTGGCTTCAGTGCAGCGCCCAGTGCCGCAATGGGTTTCTGGAGACCCATGGCATGAAAATGCCGCTTTTCGCGGTCCGGCAGACAGCCCTTGAGGTTCTTGAGCGCGCAGGTCATGATGGTCTGACAGTGCCCCTTGAGGACCGGAAGGTCTACCAGAAGCCCGGCGTCGAGTGCGCGGCAGCAGATATCGATCTTCCCGACCTTTGTCTGTACGGGACGGGTTGCGTCCTTTTTCAGGTCATAGAACGGAACGTTGTAGTGACTGCAGACCTTGTCATAGCCGGCACGGCGCATGGCACGCATGGTTTCGTCACCGACCCAGCTGCCTTCGATGACACTGATATCAGAGACACCGTGCCCGCGGAAATACTCGATACAGCCGCTGAGTACGCCGGCATGCGTGGTTGAGCCGCTTTCCGGAGTCCCGGCAATGACCAGGTTGGGTTTCAGCGCAACGGACCCGCCGGCAGGCACCAGACGGATCGCGTCGGATGCCTCCAGCAGTTTCAGAGTCATATCGTGGGCGTCCTGCCCGTAAATCTGATAAATCTTAGGCATGCTCCTCCATATACCGCATCATACCGGCGGCAGCGTTCTTTGCCTCATTCACGGCATGCACCACAGTCAGGGAACCGTGTACCACATCCCCGGCTGCGAACACACCGGACCGGGTAGTCATATTCTCCGTGTCCACGATCAGCAGTCCGCGTTCGTTGGCTTCAAGCCCGTGGGTGGTATTGACCAGTTTATCCTTCGGATGCTGGTTTATGGCAATGATGGTGGTGTCGGCATGCACGAGTTCGTCTTCACCCTCGACACCCACCGGGCGGCCCTGTTCATTGAGGACTGAGTTCCTGAAGACCGGGCCTTCCGGGGTAATACGCTGAATGGACTTGCCGAAGAAGAACTCGGCACCGTCCAGTCTGGCGTATTCCATCTCATGCTCACTGGCGGGGGATTTGTTCCCGCGCTGGAACAGCATGACACGCTGCGCACCGTGCCGGAATGCCGTGCGCGCCACATCCATGGCTACATTGCCCATGCCGATCACGGCTACGGTCTGGCCGATGGCATAGCTGATGGGCCGGGCCAGGTAACTGATCCCGAAGTGGACATTGGCCAGGGTTTCGCCGGGAATTCCGAGCGTGGACGGACGCCATACCCCGGTTCCGATGAATACAGCCTGATACCCATCCCGGAAAAGGTTATCGATCATCAGATCACCGCCCATGACCACATGCGGGCGGATATGCACGCCAAGCTCCAGCAGCCGCGCCTTATACCGGTCCAGGATCGTCTTGGGAAGCCGGAAGTCCGGGATCCCGTACTGAAGCATGCCACCAATCTTATCCTTCTCTTCAAAGATGGTGACCCCATATCCGTTCCAGGCAAGGATAAAGGCAACGGTCATGCCGGCAGGCCCGCTGCCGATGACCGCAGCATTCTTTCCATTGAAAGGCTTTGCGCCTTCCGTGCTCATGCGGTCCAGGTACGCGTCCGAGATGAAGTGTTCAATCTCATAGAAATGTACCGGCTGATCCTTGCGCCCGAGCACGCAGTGTCCGGCGCACTGGGCCATATGATCACATACCATGGAACAGACCAGAGACATGGGATTGTTTTCAAACAAAAGCCTGCCGGCTTCCATCAGCCGGTTTTCCCTGAACAGAGCGATCACCTGAGGGATCGGAGTATGTACAGGACAGCCCTCCCGGCACATGGGTTTCTTACATTGCAGACAGCGGTTGGCTTCATTGGTTATGCGAAGTGCCAAGGTTCAGACCTCCTTTCGAATCATCAGCGTGTTTTGACACCATCAGGTGATGGGTGCAGGATTGAAGATGCACAGATAGTTGTGCATACGGTACTTTTCAGCAAACGGCTGATCCTTGCCGCTGGCGCATGCGATGATCTTGTTGAAGATTTCCGTACCGACTTCTTCGATGGTCTTTTCCCCGGTTGCCACGGCACCGGCACTGATGTCAATGATATCCGGCCACTGTTCCTTCAGTTCATTACGGGAGCAGACCTTGATCACCGGTACAGCGGCCAGGTTATAGGGTGTGCCCCGGCCGGTCATGAAGACCTGCAGACCGATTCCGCTGGCCATCTGGCAGGGACCGCATACGATATCGCTGGCAGGGGTTGCGGCAAAAATCTCACCATGCTTGGTCGGACGCTCGGCAGGGGAGAGGACTTCCACAATGGGGGAGGTGCCGGACTTGGCAATCGAGCCCATGGCTTTTTCGACAATATTGGACAGTCCGCCCTTCTTGTTGCCGGGTGTCGGGTTCGCACTGCGGTCCACATTGGCTTTGGACAGATACCGGTCATACCAGCGCATTTCAGCGGCGAGCTTATCGCGCACTTCAGCACTCACACAGCGTTCGGCAATGAAGTGCACACCGTCGCGGACTTCCGTGACCTCACTGAACAGGACTGTGGCTCCGCCCTTCACCAGCATGTCGGCGGCATACCCGGCGGACGGGTTGGCGGACACACCGGAAAAAGCGTCACTGCCGCCGCACTGCATGCCGATCAGCAGTTCACTGAGCGGGAGCTCTTCACGCCGGCGTTCGTTGAGGATCCTGAGCTTTTTCTCGGCCATGTCCATCAGTGCCTGCATGCAGCCTTCAAACCCATGGCATTCCTGCAGTACGACCACGTTTTCAGGTGTATTGTTCTCAGGACCGACGAGCATATCCACGGTCAGCTTCTCGCAGCCCAGGGAGACGACCATCAGCTGTCCGCCGAAGTTCGGATGATGCGCAATATTTCTCAGCGCACGGATCGGGACCTTGGCCTCCGGTGCATTGATGGCCACACCGCAGCCATAGGCATGGTTGATGGCCACCACATCGTCCACATTCGGATACTTGGGCAGCAGTTCCCGGCGTATGCGCTCCAGGGCTACGTTCAGGGTACCTTCCACACACTGTACCGTGGTCTGGATGCCCAGCATGTTGCGTGTGCCGGCATACCCACCCTCAGGATTGCGGTAGCCCCACCAGGTATGGACCGGCGGCTCGGGCAGGTCTGTGCGGATGTTGGTGCCGTAAGGCATATCGTCCAGGGAAGGCGGTGTCGGCAGGCGGAGCATGTATTCGTTGATCCACTGGCCCTTGGCGATCGGATCAATGGCATAGCCCAGTGTTACGCCGTAACGGATGACAGCCCCGTCCCTGGGGATATCCACAAGCGCAATCTTATGTGCCTGCGGGATGGTGGAGAGTGTGACCACACCCGGCATGATTTCCGTGCCTTCAGGCAGTTCATGAACGGCAATGGCTACGTTGTCTTCAGGCTTGATCTGAACATATGTACGCATGGCTTACTCCTTGAAAGGCCGACTGGCAAGTGCCAGCCGGCCTTGGCTTATTTTATCGTACCAGACACGGTTTCTTGTTATCAAACTTCCAGCCCGGGATCAGATACTGCATGCCCTTCGCGTCATCGCGGGCACCCAGACAGTTCTCCAGATAGATCTTGTTGGCTTTCTTGACCTGATCCAGGTCCACATCAATGCCCAGACCCGGCTTCTTCGGCAGATCAATGCAGCCGTCCACGATCTGCATGGGTTCCTTCGTCAGGCGCTCACGGCCTTCCTGCCAGATCCAGTGCGTGTCAATCCCGTTCATCTTGCCGGGGATGGCAGCGGCGCACTGCACGACCATGGCCAGGGAGATGTCGAAGTGGTTGTTGCTGTGGCAGCCCCACATAAGGCCGAAATCATTGCACAGCTGACCGACACGGACAGAGCCGTTCATGGTCCAGAAGTGCGGGTCAGCCAGCGGAATGTCCACGCTCTGCAGAGCAATCGTGTGGCACATCTGCCGCCAGTCTGTATTGATCATGTTGGTGGCAGTGGGCATCATGGTCGCCCTACGGAACTCAGCCATGACTTCACGGCCGGAGAACCCGTCTTCGGCACCGCAGGGGTCTTCCATGTAAGCCAGAACCTTCTTCAGGTCCGGAGCGACTTCCAGGGCTTCCTTCAGGCTCCAGCATCCGTTCGGGTCCAGGTCAACGCGTGCGTTCGGGAATGCCTTCTTGATGGCGGTCACAGCCTTGACTTCTTCCTTGGGTGCAAGCACGCCGCCCTTGAGCTTGAAGTCTTCAAACCCGTACTTTTCCACGGTCGCCTTGGCCAGTTCCACAATGGCATCAGGGGTCAGGGCTTCTTCATTGCGCAGACGGTACCATGCACAGTCACTGTCTTCTTCGCTCATATACGGCAGGTCAGTCTTTTTACGGTCGCCGATATAGAACAGATAGCTCAGGAAGCGCACACGGTCACGCTGAATGCCGTCGCCCATCAGGGCTGCAGCCGGGAGTTCCAGGTACTTGCCCAGCAGGTCCAGCAGCGGGGCTTCAATTGCTGTCACCACATGCACGCCGGTACGCAGGTCAAATGTCTGCAGGCCGCGCACGTCATCCTTGATATTGGAGGAAAGCCAGGCACGGACCTTGTTCAGAGTGCCCTTGTAGTCTGCAACACTGGTACCGAGGACCAGGTCCTTGACGTCTTCCAGTGCCTTGGTGATCTTCTGACCGCCGGGGACTTCGCCGACACCCAGATTGCCAGTGCTGTCTTCGAGCACAACCACATTGCGGGTGAAGTACGGAGCGTGGGCACCGGACAGGTTCAGTTCCATGCTGTCATGACCGGCTACCGGGTATACATCCATTTTGACAACCTTCGGGATCATGGGTAACAACCTCCTGTACATGGTCTTTAAGTTCAGTGTTTCAGGTTCATACCGATGCGGATGGCTCTCAGAAGCCGTTCCGCAGCATATTCATAGAGTGCCGGTGCGTCTGTCATGGCCTTTTCCAGGCTCATGGGACCGGACACGGTCGTCTGGATCGTGCTCTCACACAGGTCAAACAGGCCTTCGGCACCATCCCCGATGCCGCCTACAATGGCGACGGTGGGGATGCCCTTGGCAGCGCAGCGCTTGGCGACACCCACGGGGACTTTTCCGAAGTTCACGCTCTGGCCGTCAATGCGTCCTTCACCGGTAATGGCCAGGGAGACGCCTTCCAGCTTTTCGTCAAAGTGTACTGCGTCCAGGACAGCGTCAATCCCGCTCTTCAGCTGTGCGCCAAGCACACCGCCGAGCGCGGCACCGAGCCCGCCGGCAGCGCCGGCACCCGGGAAACCGGAGATGTCCCGGCCGATGGCCGCGCTGACAACCTGTGCATACTGCACCATGCCGGCTTCCAGTTCATCACGGATTTCCGGGATGGCACCTTTCTGCGGGCCATAAATGAATGTGGCACCGTTCTCCCCGAGCAGCGGGTTGGTCACATCACAGATGACCGTGATCTTAGTGTCCCTGAGTTCAGGCATCAGGCCGCTGAAGTCCGCTTCTTTCACGTTCTTCATTTCGCCGCCCACGGGCCGGACTTCGTTCCCGTCCGCATCCGTGAACCGGGCACCGAGTGCCGCAAGCATGCCCATGCCGCCATCATTGGTGGCACTGCCGCCGATTCCGATGAGTATGTTGCGCACACCCTGACGGAGTGCGGCTGCGATCATTTCACCGGTTCCGAGACTGGTTGCCAGTCGTGGGTCTTTCTTGTCCGCAGGCACATAAGGCAAGCCGCTGGCCTGGGCCATTTCCATGACCGCAGTCCCGTCGGCGAGCAGTCCCCAGGCCGCGTCTTCCGGCTCAAACATGGGGCCCGTCACCCGGGTGATCACACGCTCACCGCCCATGGCGCGCAGAAGCGCATCCACGGTGCCTTCACCCCCGTCGGCGACCGGAACGGAAACAGTCTCGGTCCCGGGAAAGATCCTGGCAGTTACCCGCTCCAGAATATCGCAGCTTTCCAGAGCAGTCAGGGAACCCTTGAATGAATCAGGCGCAAAAATGAATTTCATGGCCAGTCTCCTGTCTTACAGGCGGGACGGGTTGCCCGTCCCGCCGGATGAAATCAGTGATGCAGAACCTCACCGGTGAGCTTCTGATAATACTTGAGCAGGGCGCTGTGGTCGCAGCTGCCGTCGCCGTCGTGATGCAGGATCT
>ONWQ01000385.1 GCA_900321565.1 uncultured Eubacteriales bacterium | reverse complement strand
TATGTACTGCGTTATGATGAAAACGCTCAGGATACAGAAGAAAAAGCGAAGCGTGTATCTGCTGATGTGAATGCTGAGAGAAATACCGTTTCCTTCGGTTTATCAGCACTTGGTTTGTACGATGTAGTCACTGTAATCCGTTTGCCCGAAAAAGAAGCCGAGCTCGTTGCAGAAGAACAGAGTGAGTCCATAGCAGAAGAACAGAATAAGCCTGCCGAAGAAGAGCAGGATAAACCTACTGAGGATAATCAGAACGAACCTGTTGAGGGAGAGCAGGACAAGCCTGTTGAAGAAAAACAGGATAAACCAACTGAGGAAGATCGGAACGAGCCTGTCCAAGAAGAGCAGGACAAACCCGTTGAAGAAGAGCAGAATAAGCCTGCCGAAGAAGAACAGAATGAGCTTGTTAATGAAGATCAGGACAAATCCGCTGCTGAAGAACAGAACAAGCCTATTGAAGAAGAAGAGAGTAAATCTGCTGTAGAAGGACAGGATAAGTCTATTGACGAAGAACAGGGTGGAACCGTCGTCAATGATCAATCAGAAGAAAAGGCTGAAGAGCAGCCAATAGCATCTGATAATCTAGATAAAGAGCAAGATGACGACAAGGAAGAAGTTGTCACTAAGACTTTTGACATGGTCTGGGGCAGTGTGGATAGGGACTGGGATAACGAAACGCTCCTAGACAATTACGTACAAAAACTATTCGATTCTGGCAAAAGCACCAAACGTGGCATGCTGCGTTCAAGTTCCACAACAATTGCCAATTTATCACCTTCAGAATATAAGTTTTACTCTCTTCTTAAAGCAGAGGTTGAAAAAATTGCCAGTGGCGAAAGCGCCAGCACCATGATTTTCATAAGTGAAAGCGCAATGGATGATGCTGGTATCCCAATTGGACCATGGACTGAAGCTGAGTTGGGCGATGAAAGCATTTTTGAAAAAGCTGGCTTAACAGACAATAGTGTTAAAAAAGCTATCCTTGCTGTTTTCAGTGATTGCTCTTCTGAAATGTACTGGTTCGGAGGCGGATATGGGTATCAACCAAGCGTTACTTACACCACCTCCGGTGGTATTGCTTCGCAAAAGATCTCAATGTATCAAGTCATTTTTACAGTAGCAGCTCCATATCAGATGGATTCAAATTCAACCACTGTGGACAGTAGCAGAGTTCAAGTTGCACAAGCTGCGCTCTATCGTGCAAGGCAGCTAGTTGCAAACACAACTGGAACCAATCTAGAGAAACTGCGCTCCTTCAAAGAATGGATTTGTGATGCAGTTGTGTATGATAAAGGCGCACTAAATAATCAAGACCAACCAGATCGCGGTCCCTGGCGACTAGTATATGTGTTTGACAACGATCCAAATACAAACGTTGTCTGCGAGGGCTACTCAAAAGCCTTCAAATACCTGTGTGACCTAAGTAACATCCCATGCATTTTGGTCAGTGGCACCATGCAGGGAGGCACTGGTGCAGGTGGCCACATGTGGAATATCGTAACAATGGAGGACAACCGCAACTATCTGATTGATGTAACCAACTGTGATTCCGGGACAATTGGTGCCCCCGATAAACTGTTCATGGCATATGGTCCCAGCGGTGAATGGAATAATTACACTTTCCAGAAGCTCGGAATAACGTATAAATATTATGATAGCACAGAAGCGACTTTCTCTCAGGGCCAACTAACACTTTCACAATATGCTTATGGAATGAATGGTCCAGATCCGAACGATTCTAAGTATAGAATCACAATCGCTCCAATCGAACATGGAACAGCAACTGCAGAAAAACTATATGCAGATGAAGGAGAAACCGTAGTTATTTCATACACACCTGATGAACACTACACTATTGATCTTAACCATTCAGGAGTTATTCCATCTGTTAATATTGAACCTCGTCCTTCAGCATCCTTAAATGGAAACAATCAGCTCATCGTTACTATGAGCGCTTGCGATGTTACCGTCGTATTTTCGTTCATACTAGAAGACGGGTTCAGAAGCATCCAGTTTAATTCAGGCAATCCTGAGGCTACTGGAAACATGGCAGATATAGCCATTGAGAACAATAGCTCATATACTCTGCCCTCATGCGCATTTACTGCTCCGGCCGATATGGATTTTAAGGAATGGTCTGTGCAAATTGGCGATTCTGAGCCCATAGCTAAAGCTCCAAATGAAACGATTACTGTGTCCGCAAATACTACCGTGACTGCAGTATGGAAAGAAAAATCCGTTCTGGCGTTTACAGGCCACTCTGTCTTATTGACTGGCCAGATTGGTTTACAGTTCTTCCTGCAGTTACCAGCCAACAAGACTGCTACCGATTATCCAGGTAGTTATGTCACCTTCTCTGGCAAAAAGATCGATAGTACTGCTCAATACCCTCTTCCTGCATCTACTGCCGTTATAAATGGAACTGACACTGGCAAATACCTATTCACTGTCAATCTCAGTTCAATACAGATGGCAGATAAGATTACTCCCACCTTCCATTACACGGAAAACAACGAAGATAAAGTCATCACAGGCGCTGCATTCAGTGTACAGGATTATATCGATTGGGCATTGGATGCCATTACAGACAGCAATACCCTTCGCATTATTTGGTCTTTGGCAGACTATGGTTATTTTGCCCAACCCTACCTGGCCAGGATAAATGGTTGGACAGTTGGTACTGATCATGATGCTATGACCACACATGTGAGAAGCGCTTATGATCATAACTCTGTCAAAGAAGCTGCTCAAAGCTATGCAATCGTAAAAGGCACGAATGCAGACATCATAGACATAACTTATCAGCTAATATTCAGTAGTCAAATCTCACTGCGTGTTTTCTTGACGCCCGCATCTGGCGTAACAATTAACAGCGTACTGGTAGATGGGCAGGCAGTCACTCCCTCAAGATCCGGTGATAATTATTATGTAACGATTAGCGGTATTAAGGCTACGGAATTGACTGATCTTCACACCATTGTTGCAGAAAACGCAACTACAAAAGTCTCGCCTATGTCTTATGTATATGGCATCTTAACTAATGAAGGAACCCGTCGGGATGCCAGAGATTTAGTATGTGCTTTGCTCAATTACGCGGAAGCGTGTAAAAAATAATGGAGGTTCAATATCATGGAGAAATATGAAGAACTGGAACTGGAAATCATTTGTTTCGATAGCGAAGATATTATCACCACAAGTGATGTTGCAGGCGAAATTATTGGTTAATTATCTGGACTTACAGTCATGAAAAAGATCTTATTGATCGTGCTATGTCTGACTTTAGTTCTGGCGCGGGGCGGCTGTTCGTTCCGTGAAGTTTTACTGACGCTCTTTAGCGGTACTTCTACAGGAACGATTGAAGTCACCAGTGTACCGACATCAACGCCAACACCTAGGCCGACTGCAAAGGCAACAGCAGTGCCTACGTCTGCTCCAACTCAGGAACCTACCACAATCCCGGCAGAAGTGCCTACGACTGCACCAACACCACAACCGACAACTGTGCCAACAGCAGAACCGACATTTTCGCCGGAGCCAACTGCCGTGCCTACTGCAAGGCAAGGCGGTGATATTCAGCTTCCTATGGGCCCATGATTCAGGGAATCATAGAAATCCTGGAGAACTGAAGAACAAGCTTCTTGACTCTGATTAGAAATACAGATTCATCACAAGCATTGGTGTTATTCTGTTATCAATCAGATAATTAGGAGTATTATTGGCAGGCGGCCTTAGCTACCTGCCACT
>ONWQ01000283.1 GCA_900321565.1 uncultured Eubacteriales bacterium | reverse complement strand
GATGAAGCGGATGAGATGCTGAATATGGGCTTTGTCAAGGATGTCACGCGGATCATGGATATGACACCCCCGGACCGGCAGCTTGTGCTTTTCTCGGCTACCACCAACCGGGATGTGCTGACGATTGCGTGGAAGTATCAGCATGACCCTGTAGAGATTACGGTTGAGGCAACCAAGCAGGATCGTCCTCAGATTACACAGTATGTTATAGAGACTGAACCGAACCGGAAAACAGATGATCTTCTGTATCTGCTGGATTCAGATGTATATCAGAGGATTATGATATTCTGCAATACCAAGTTCATGACGGACAGACTGACGAGCCGCCTGAAGCGTGAGGGGTATGATGCAGAATGCATTCATGGAGATATCCGGCAGTTTCAGCGCAATGCAACCATGAACGGATTCAAGAAGGGCAAGTTCCCGATCCTGATTGCCACAGACGTTGCGGCACGCGGGATTGATGTGGATGATGTGGAAGCTGTAATCAATTATGATCTTCCGGATGAGAATGAATACTATCTTCACCGGATCGGTCGTACCGGACGTGCACACAAGCATGGTGTCAGCTTTTCACTGATGACATTCAAGGAAAGCATGCGAATGGATGAGATCCTGAAATACATGATTGCCAAGCCGACACCGCTGCATTTTGAGGGCGGGGTTCTCCGGAATGAGCAGGGTGAACCTTTTTTCGAAAACATCTGACATAGTCATGTGTGGCTTGCTGAAGCATTGTTCTGACAGCGAGCCTGTTTTTTGTATTCCGGCCATTTTCGCTTGACACAAGGGACCGGAAAGCTATAATCCTGCTTTGGTATAAGACAGGAGGCTGACATGTTGGCAGAGACGAAGTGGTACCGGCGGCTGAGCAGGGAAGCCCAGGTACTGGTGGACGAAGCAATCCTGCATCTTTCGGAAGGCTATGATCCACAGACCCATATAGTGACGGTTCATGAATCAGGCCATACATTCCGTGATATCCGTGCGACCATGTATTATGCGCTTGCGCTGCTGGAGACAGACGCCCAGGATGGCGTCCGTATGGCAGAAGACATGATCCGGACAGTCCTGGACCGACAGCTGGATGCTCCGGATGAAGTCTATCATGGCGTATTCATGCGTGCAGACGATCATACACCGCCGTCGGGCGTCCTGGACTGGAAGCAGGTCAGCCTGAAAGCACGCTATAATGCTGATATGGCCTGGGAGCATATCAACAATACACTGGACCGGGAACTGATGGAGGATCCGGAGCTCAGCAGCCGGAGGAAACAGATAGAGGGCCTGCTGGAAAAAGCACTGCTCGAGAATGTGCCTGTGGCCTGGGATACCTATGAACCCAATCTGCGGGAATTCATCGGCATGACATTTGCCATGATTCTGGAGCATTTTGAACACCGGCTGACTCCTGCGCTTGTGACCCGGATGGAACAGGCCGGACACAGGCTCATGGAAGGCGCGATCCAGCGTAATCGCTCACAGTTCACACCGCTGAACACGAACATCCGGATCATGTATATCTTCCTTCTCGACTGGTTTGGTCGTCGCCTGAACACGCCGGAGTGGTGCGACGAGGCTCTGATGGAAGCAAAAAAACTGCAGTCAGAGTATCATGAGTTTCATGCTGTGGCCGAGTTCAATTCTCCGACATACTGCGGTGTGGATCTTTCTACACTGGGATTCTGGAGAAAGTATTCGGCGAATCCGGAACTGGCTGTGATCGCGGACGATCTTGAAGCCGGGATCTGGGAAGACATGGCCGCGTTCTATAATCCGGTGATGAGAAACTTCAGTGGACCCTATTCCAGAGCGTATGAACTGGACATGTCGGTGCATACCTGTTTCTATGACCTGCTGTATATGGGGCTTGGGGCAGAACGCTTTCCATGGCATCCATACTCCATCGAGAGCGCGATCAACCCGCTGACGGTACTCGGGGACATCCGCATTCCGGACGCAGTTCGCGACAGAATCATGGCAGAAACTGTCCATGAAACGGTCGAACGCAGGTTCAGAGAACTCAGTGAGCGCGGAGACCCGGATGATAATGCAGCCGTATGTACAGCCACGGCACTGATCACCCCGGACCTGATGCTCGGTGCACTCTCAGGCAGCAGGAACCCGTCGTATCAGCTGCATCCGCTGGTCGCATTCTGGGGCAGACGGCCTGAGCTCGGAACCCTGTGCCTGCTTCGTGCACTGCCGGATGGTCGGATGATGCATATGCATACCGTCCTGTTCGACGGTCGAGTGGAAGGCACGCATGTGCAGATGGATGTGGAGTGCGACGTGGGCCGTGATGTGGATATATACTTTGAGATTGACTGCGCAGGTGCAGAGGCATCGCAGATCACTGCGGAGAGCTGGCGGCTTCCGGGGCTGATCGTACACATGCAGTCAGCGCCTGCTGAATGGTTTGTGCGCCCGGGTCCGGGCAGCACCCTGCAGGTGGTCTATCCGTTCCGGGTTCAGAACCCGGTAAACCGGAGCATGCATTTTGAAATGACGCTGGAGCGCATGGACATGGATACAGAAGGAGCGAACTCTCATGAATGAAAAAGCCATGGCAGACCTGGTACTCAATCGACTGAAGCAGAGCCAGGGGGATGGTGATGTTCACGATCATCTGTCCCTGGTGACCTGGGAATGGCCGCAGGGCGTGGCTATGTATGCCATGGCTCAGCTGTATGCGGCAACGGGTGACGCAGCCGTGCTCAGTGAGATGCGCGAATGGTATGACGGGCATATCGCCCGCGGCCTGCCGGAGAGGAATATCAATACAACAGCACCCATGCTCGGGATGACGTTTCTGTGGGAAGCAGTCCGGGATGAGCGCTATCTCAGACTGATCCGCGAATGGGCGGAATGGGTCATGCATGGCCTGCCCAGAACACAGGAAGGCGGTTTTCAGCACATCACTTCAGACGACCTGAATGAGGAGCAGATGTGGGATGATACACTTTTCATGACTGTGCTCTTTCTTTTCCGTGCGGGGGTCGTCTGCGGTGAAGAATCCTGGAAGCGGGAAGCCAGGTATCAGTTCCTGCTTCATATCAAGTACCTGCACGAAGCACGCAATGGTCTCTGGTATCATGGCTGGTGCTTTCAGGGCAGGCATCATTTCGGTGAAGCATTCTGGGCACGCGGAAACTCATGGTTTACAGCCGGTGCTGTAGACTTCGCCAGCTGGCTTGAAGAGAATGATCCGGTGCGCCGGATTGTACTGGAGACCTACCGTGAACAGTGCGAGGCTCTGGTTCGGCTGCAGGATATGGAAACAGGACTCTGGCATACACTCCTGGACCATGAAGACAGTTACCTTGAAACATCCGCCAGTGCAGCGATTGCATACGGACTTCTCAAGGGCGTACGTCTTGGCCTGCTGAAAGAGGAAGCTGCTGTGGCAGCCAGGCGTGCTGTTCAGGGTGTGATCAGCCAGATTGCAGAGGATGGCACTGTGCAGGGCGTGTCTTATGGCACACCCATGGGAATGAATCTGGACTTCTATCGCAATATTCCGATCCAGCCCACAGCATACGGTCAGGGACTGACATTCCTGATGCTGGCGGAAGCTATGCAGGCAAAAGCATAAAAGTATAAGAAAAAGATCCGCGGCAGTTGCATGCTGCGGCGCGGATGCATATGAGTTATACAGACAGCGGTGCGAGAAGCCACCACTGTCTGTTTTCAGGTTCCGGCTTCCGGTACCGGCCACACGGCATCCGCTTCCAGAATACCCATGGCAAAGATTTCCAGAGCCTTGCGATAGTTTGGGAGATAGAGCCCTTCGTCTGCCTGATGTGCACCCCCGTGGCCGGGCTCAAACAGATGCTCGTCGCGCGGCATGCCTCCAAGTCCGAAACCGAGTGCATTGGGCAGTTTTCGTGCGTATGTACCGCCGCCCATGATATATGGCTGCCGGTTTTCGCCTGTGATTTCGTTGTAAACATGGGTCAGCCGGTCCACAATAGGAGCTTCTCTGGGGAAATAATGCGGTGCACTGTCCTGGACTTCCTCCAGGTGAAAACCCTGTTCGCGGGCACTGGATTCAATCTCTGCAATCAGTGCTTTCCCGTCTCTTGTAATGGAATAGCGGATATTCAGGTGCAGCCAGATGCGCATTCTGTCATCCAGATGCATCATACTGCCTACACAGGTGGTAATGCCGCTGAGCGCATCCTCGCCGGCAATTCCGAGGCGTGTCCCCAGATAGTCCTGAGTGATTTCGCTGAGAAAATGCAGGGCCCGTACATCCTGAGAAGCGAGCAGGCCTGTATCACAGGCATCCTGCATGGCCAGGTTTATGGCATTGATGCCACGCTGAGGGTATGCACTGTGCGCAGGAACACCATGCGCATGGATGCATGTGCACTGGTCCCTGACTGTGCGCTGCACACGCCCGGAGTCTTTTTCCGCGCAGACACCGCTGAGTCGGATCTCAGCTTCATCCGGGACCATATTGCTCGCCTTGCCGCCCTGCAGTGCACGTATGCTGGTCATGGGCAGGTCAGAGACAAGCGAGAGCGTCAGTATGCCTTTTTCACCGTAGCAGACCGGGAAACCACAGTCCGGGATCAGGTTCAGGTCTGCCGGTTTTCTGTTCTGTGCAAACCAGATGGCATCATGCATGCCTTTTTCTTCATCACAGCCCATATACAGCCGCAGTCCGTGACGGGTCGGAATCCTGAGCTCTTCAAATGCACGCAGAAGATGCATGACTCCGACAAGCGGTCCCTTGTTATCATCGCTTCCGCGGCCAAACAGATAATCGTCTGTCCGGAGCGGCTCAAACGGGGCTGTCAGTGTCCATCCGTTTCCAGCCGGGACTACATCCAGATGCCCCCAGAAACCGATTTCATGGTCAGATGGGCGCAGGGTGATGCTTCCGCACTGATTTTCATAGTTCTCAGTCTCAAAACCATACTTCTGCGCTAGTAAGAGTGCAGTTTCCAGCGCCTGCCTGCATTCGTTCCCGAAAGGTGTATCCGGATCATTGTATACGGCAACGGAAGGAATCCGGACCAGTGTTTCTATGTCGGTCAGGATTTCCTCCCAGTGTCTGTCCAGCCATGCTGCGACTGCAGCCCTGTAAGTCTGATTCATGAAAAGGGTTCCTCCTTTTTGAGTGCGCCTGAAATGCAGTGTGCGCCTGTGAACAAATGGCATGAATTGTGGAAAACAAACGTGTGCGATCCGGCATGAACTATGCCGGGGGAACGCTAGGATTCTGCCCGGGCCTGAGCAAAGAATACTGTGATAATAATCACCAGAGCACCGATCACCTCGCGGAAGCTGGGAACCTCGCCCAGCAGTATGAGTGCGAACAGTATACCGTATACCGTTTCCATGGATGAACAGATCCCGGCCAGGTGCGCAGGGAGTGATTTCAGGCTGGTAATGAAAAGAGTATGCGCGAACGCCGTTGTCACTACGCCAAGCAGGAGAAGCAGACCTGTGTCAGCTGGTGTGGGTATTGCTTTCGTACTGAGCACAAACGGAAGGAGAACTACTGCTGCTGTTGTCTGCTCATAAAAGGCAATGGCGGTACTGTCACATTTTTGTGTCAGCAGCTTGTTCTGAAAGGTCAGCACTGCATAGGAAAGTGCCGACACCATGCCTGCCATGGCACCCAGAAACATATGATTCTCAAACGAGAACTCCGGTATGGTAATCAGCACGCCCAGAATCAGGATCACACCGATCACGATATTTCGTCTTTCCGGCTTACGGTGAAGCAGAAGAGCTTCGAGAAGCATGACAAACAAAGGAAAGGTTGAGAAAGTGATTGCGCCGACAGCCACGGTCGAACGCTGAATGGACTCAAGGAATGACCACCAGTGCAGTGCCAGGACCATGCCTGCGCAGATCAGAAGAAGAAGGCTCTTCCGGTCCGGAATCCGGGTAACTCTGCCGGCGGATTCGCATAAAGATACCGAGTGAAATGGAGGAAAAGAAAACGCGTCCGAATGTAATGCAGATTGCGGGAAGCTGAATCCATTTGGCAAACAGTCCGGCCAGTCCGAACAAAAGCACAGCCAGGTTCACACATAAGAATGCCTGTTTTTTCATCATATGATTATTCCACCAAATCCGGCACGCAGAAGCAGTATATGATTCTTCAGAAATCCGGTCAGTGCGGTCCGACAGGAGCCGGATCATAAGCCTGCAGTACCTGGAATCATGATTCGTCATGAACCAGGGATGTCCCTGCTTGACTCAGGAAAGAACTCTGTCTGGGTATTTGATGCGGAGCAGAATAAACGCGGATTAAGAAGCGTGCGCCGGATGTGCATGGCTTTTCTGCTTTGACTTTCAATCATCCCGAAGGAAAGCAGCGGCACAGAAAAGAAAAAGCCCGGCCGCAAGGCCGGGCTGGAGTGACGGTGAATTACTCGCCGTACACAGAGGTGTAATATGCATCACGAGCTTCGATGATCTCGTTGAGACCAGCGTTGTTCAGGTTTGCATGGAGTTCAGCTTCCAGAGAATCGAACTGATCGGTCGGGCAGCTGATGAGACGATACACATAGGTGATCATGTCAGCCTTGACGATTTCACCCTTCTGGGCTTCGACGTCAGGAGCCATGGGCATGGTGGGATAACGGAAGAAGCCCTTCTGCAGGGTATCATACAGGTTGGCGAACCAGTCATAGGTTTCGAACTTGTTGCTGCCCTGATAGCCAGCGATCACGCCTTCGCGCTCTTCGGTGAACAGGAAGTGCTTGTTCAGGATGTTGAAGTCATCCAGAGTGGACTTGTAGCCCATAGCGGACAGTTCGTCGCCGGTGAAGGGGTTCGGAACACCAGTGGTTTCGTTCACGGTGTGTTCGGGAGTATAGGCAACGTTCTCAGCGTTCACAGGATCAGCCAGCCAGTTGAGGTATGTGAGCACAGCGTCAACCTTATCGGCAGAAGTCCACGGAACCATGATGTACATGCCGTAAGCATACTCGAAAGGATTGCGGATTTCGCCATCAGCCTTGGTGAAGCAGGAAACAGGAACGAAAGTGGTGCGGACCTGTTCGCCGTTCTCGCAGTTGAGAGCGTCCATGTAGTCGAAGATACGGGTGTTGTCGTCGAGGATGAAGCCGACTTTACCGGAGGAAACGGCGGCCTTGTAGAGATCCTCAGTGGTATCGGTGGCAAAATCCTGCATGATGATGCCGTCGTTGTACAGCTTGTTGAGCAGACGGATGCCTTCAAGAGCGCCGTCGTGCATG
>ONWQ01000344.1 GCA_900321565.1 uncultured Eubacteriales bacterium | reverse complement strand
GTCTGGACGTCCTATCCGAACGGAAACGGAATGACTCAGTACAGCCACAGGATGCTGCAGAAATTTACACCTACGATCTGATTCCAGGCAGATGGAGAGGACGTGGAACATGACGAACAAAGCTGCTTCTAAAAAGGCCTCCGGAGTAAAGAGTGTCAGACTCTCTCGAATCATTCGGGATCGCTGGATGTACTTTATGCTGATTCCAGGAGTCCTGTATTATCTCCTGTTCCGCTACGGCCCCATGGTTGGTCTTGTATCTGCATTTCAGAACTATCAGCCTTTCCTGGGGTTCTTCAGAAGCCCGTTTGTCGGCATGAAGCACTTCGATCGCTTCTTCCATGATCCACAGTTCTGGATGCTCCTTCGAAACACTCTGATCTTCGGTTTCATGAATCTGTTTTTGTACTTCCCTATTCCCATCATTGTATCTCTGCTTCTCAATGAAATCAGGAGCATGCGGTACAAAAACGCAGTACAATCATTGATTTATATTCCTCATCTGGTCTCATGGGTTGTTGTATATTCCATTACGTACACTCTTTTCACCACAGAGGGAGGAGTCATCAATAACATCCTGGCAGAGCTTGGAATGCCTACCATCGCCCCGTTGGTAACCATCAGCGCCTTGCGTCCCATGATTCTGTTCCAGATTGTCTGGAAAGAAACAGGATATGGCACCATCATTTTCCTGGCAGCCATTGCAGGAGTCGATCCGACATTGTACGAAGCAGCCAAAGTAGACGGTGCCGGCAGGTGGCAGCAAATGGTGCACATCACATGGCCCGCAATCCGTTCAACCGTTGTCACCATGCTTATTCTCAGGACCGGATATTTCCTGGATACCGGATTTGAGCAGCTGCTGCTGATGATCAACGCGACCAACAGAACAGTTGGTGAAACATTTGATACCTATATTTATGAAATGGGCATCAAGGGCGGACAGTTCAGTTACACAGCAGCCGTTGGCTTCTTTAAGTCAATCATCGCTCTGATTCTGGTCCTGACAACAAACTTTGTCGCAAAGCGTGCCGGCGAAGACGGCCTGTTCTGAGAAACGAGGTGCATGGCATGAGTATAAGTACAGTAAAAGTAAGGAAAAAGCAGAAGCAGAGTGTGGGAAGCATCATATTTGATATCTTCAATCACTGCTTTCTCGGTATTCTGTGTCTGATCATGATTCTTCCTTTTATCAATGTGATCGCATCCTCGCTGACACCACAGGAAGAACTTGCACGCAGGAGCTTTGTTCTGATCCCTTCCAGATTGTCTCTGGAAGCATACAGTTATATCTTTTCAACAAGGACCATCCTCCAGGGATTGTATGTATCGGTTGGCATTACCATCGTCGGTACCGCCATGAATATCCTGGTCAGTGCACTGACAGCTTATCCCCTGTCACACCAGAAACTTGTAGGCAGGAAGTTTCTCATAACCATGGTCATCTTCTGCATGGTATTCAATGGTGGTATGATCCCAACCTTCATTATTGTCAAAACTCTGGGACTGATGAACACCTACTGGGCGCTCATTCTTCCAACCCTTCTGAGTTCCTTTAACCTGATGCTCTTCAAAAACTATTTTCAGGGGCTTCCCGCAGAGCTTGAAGAATCAGCCAAGCTGGCTGGATATAACGATCTGAGCATCCTTTTCAGAATCATCATTCCCATTTCCAAACCTCTGATCGCGACCTTCGTAGTCATGTTCGGTGTCGAACACTGGAACAGCTGGTTTAATGCCATGCTGTACCTGAGTGATTCCAGAAAATGGCCCATTCAGGTTATTCTTCGCCAGATCATCACAAGTTCTTCCAATGTAGGCGATGCAATGGGGGGGACCAATCTGGTGCCTCCGGCAACCGTCCGAAACTGTACGATCGTGATTGCTACCATTCCGATTCTTGCGGTGTATCCGTTTATGCAAAAGTACTTTACCAAGGGCTTGCTGGTTGGCTCAGTCAAAGGCTGATACCGTTCTCTGAAAGGAGGTATTCGGACGGAGCTTCTTTGACAGAAAACCGCACAAAACAGAAAGGAGATACGATTTATGAAAAAGTTCTTATCTTTAATTCTCGCTCTTATCATGATGCTGTCCCTTCTCTCTGTTTCCTATGCAGATGAGGAAGCAACCAAGATTTCCATCATGATCCCCCTCTACTATTCAGAAGCTCCCACTGAAACCAATGAACTTGAGCTGATGATGGAAGAATATACCAATACTGACCTGACTTTCCTTTGGACTCCTATCGACAACTACAACGAAAAAATCAACATGGCCATTGCTTCTGATTCCATGCCGAACGCAATGGGTGTACTCGACATTAAGGCAACCATGTTCGTAAACGCTGCCCGTGCTGACATGTTCTGGGATATCAGCGAGATGATCAAGGATTATCCCAACCTGGTTGAGCACTATAAGGCTCAAATGCTGACTAACGCTTCCATCGATGGTAAGCTGTATGGTCTGCCCCGTGCCCGTCCTCTGACCCGTGATGGCGCCATCTACCGCAAAGACTGGGCGCAAAACCTCGGTCTGACCATAGAGCAGCCGATCACCCTGGACGGTATGTATGAAATCATCAAGGCATTCGCCACACAGGATCCGGATGGAAATGGCAAGGATGACACGTATGGCCTGCTGCTGGGTGTTGGAAGCGACGGCGCTCTCTCCGGTTTTGTTGATCAGATTCTGGACGTTGCCAATGGCGGATACAACAACTGGGGCATCAATGCAGAAGGCAATGTTGAAAGCACCTATGTCACCCAGGCTCATCTTGATTCTCTGAACTGGCTGAAGCGTCTGTATGATGAAAATCTCATCAACAAGGACTTTGCAACTGTTCTGCCCACACAGTTCTACGAGCTTCTGGACAAGGAAGTCGGTGGATTCTATATCCAGACATTGACAGACGCACATGAAAGACTGGATAATATTGTTGCGAATATCCAGTCCCGTACGCCCGAACTCCAGAGCAAGACTGCCGTAGATGCCAAAGTAGATATCTTCGACACAATTTATCAGATCAGCACCAAGGACGGAGAACTGAGAGCCCATACACAGGATGGCTTCAACGGAATGATCGTATTCCCGAAGAGCAGCAACAAGACCGAGGAAGATGTTCGTAAAGTTCTCCAGTTCTTCGACACCATGGATTCTCCGGATGGCCAGTCCATTATCTACTGGGGCAAAGAGGGCGTGCACTGGAATTATGTCGACGGTCTTGCTACCATGACCAGTGACTCTCTCCTCTTCAGCCGTGACGTACAGCCTTACTGGCAGCTCTTCCTGACCAACCGTGAAACCGACAGGTCCTCCATCAAGGGATACGTGGCTCCCATGTATACCAAGGTCTATTCCGAGATGGAATCCAACCTGCCCTATGCAGTCTATAATGTAGCCGTACCGCTGCTCAGCGATACCTACACTGAAAACAGTACCTACCTGAACAAGATCATTCATGATGCTGAAGTGCAATACATCATGGGTCTGATTGACGAAGCTGGCTGGTGGGATGCTGTAAAGCGCTGGCGCGAAGCAGGCGGTGATCAGGTGGCCGCAGAATATACTGCTCAGTACAAGGAAATGAACCCCTGATTCTCTGAATGCAATATGATTGACTAAAAACACATAAGGGTCGGCATACATCTGCCGACCCTTAACGAGCTAAAGGTGATGATATGAAAAAGCAACAAATCAGGCTGATCTTGCGGATCCTTTTACTGAGCTTCATCCCCCTGTTTCTGTTTGCTTTCTTTTCGTATCAGCGAATCCATCAGCAGATGCTTGCGGAGGATGTGGCACGGCTTGAGCAGTCTCTGCGCCAGCAGATCAATGTTATCGAGCGTCTTCTTAGCCATACGCAGGTATCTGCTGATTCCTTTCTGGAAACCAGCAGTATCCAGGAATCCATGTCTGATCAGATCACCGGCAGAGATTATCAACTGTACCGGGACATACGTAAGGAACTGCTGCGTCTTCAACCGTTTGACGCAGTCAACGCCGATGCCTGTCTGATTAGTTTCAAAGGCAACTGGCTGATCAACAATGCCGGGCTCTATACACTCGATGATGTGGAACACCTGGACAAGTATCAGCAGTATTTCAATTCAAATTATGTTTCCAAATGGATCATGTATAAAGCGCCAGAAAGCACTGCAGAAAAAGAAGGTTACGATCTTTTCTTTGCCCATGATGCCGTGCACATGGTCAAAAGCATTCCGGTCGGAAAACAAACCAACATATCCGGTCTGCTCCTGGTGAAGATCCCGGTCAAATATTTGCAGCAGCTCATTGATGAGAATCAG
>ONWQ01000340.1 GCA_900321565.1 uncultured Eubacteriales bacterium | reverse complement strand
GCCCTGGATCATTATCTGTTCAATCTGGTGACCAACGGGAAAGGCAGCCTTTTCATTGACAATCAGTCTTACCTGCTCTCACAGGGGTACGGATTTCTGGTCCGGCCCGGTCAGATCTACGAGTGTATATCCGATATCAGGGAACCCCTGCATTACGAATGGATCGGTTTTCAGGGACAGGGTGTGCAGAGTATTCTGTACAATTCCACGCTTGTGCATATCAACCCGATCTACCATTCTGATGAATGGCGGGCTCTTGAGGAATATATCAGCGACAGTATCCGTGCCGTCAGAGGCGGGGACCCGGGTTCCCTTGTTTATTGTCAGGGTATGCTGCTTCTGATCTTTGCTCACCTTTTGAAGCATACCTTCCTGTTACCTGAACCCAAGGATCTGACCAAGCTGACAAGCGAACAGGAAATGTACATCAATCAGGCAATCAACTATATGCATCAGAACCTGTCAAAACCATTTACCATCAGCAATCTTGCAGACGCACTGGGACTGAACCGTTCCTATTTTTCCAGGCTCTTTTCCAGGCTCTGTGGGATCCCGCCCATCCGGTTTCTGGAAAACTACCGTCTGGACCAGGCATGGCATCTGCTCAGACACACCAGCATGCCCGTCGCCAAGATCGCAAACGCAGTCGGTTTCCGGGACCCCGGCTACTTCTCAAAACGATTCACCGACCGCTACGGGATCTCCCCAAGCTTTCTGCGCAATTCCGGAAACCAGAAAAACGAAGCGGGCTGACCTGCAGAAAATCAACTTCATACCAATCATGTATGCTTATTATGTCAAACCATGGAAATCAGATACAGCATCGTCTGCACGGCGGTGCTGTTTTTTTTATGACCGGTCTGCACAAAAACCTTCTGCAATTCATGCCTGGACAACCGTACTGAATCAGGATATCATGGCTTCGATATCTTACTCAATCTGACTAAACGGAGACCTTAACCATGCTTCACGACGGACTTTACGAACGTGTTATCAACAGGGATCTGGATCAGGCGCTCGCCTCGACAGACAGGCTCGTGCAGACGGGACCTATCGATTCCGCTGAGGCGCCTTCCGTGCTGGCAAGGTATATTGCCGGTGTCATTGAACTGGGGCTTAAGAATGTAGCGGATCAGGGTGGAACTCTGAAGGATCAGATTCATATGGCCAACCGGATCATTGCCACCATTCAGGCAGAAACAGGAGAAACTGAGTTTGCAGGACTCAGCGTTGCCGAACGTGCAGAAGAACTGCTTGCACTCTTTGACCGAAAGAACCATATCCAGGCGATTGATGAAAAGGCAAAGATCATCCGTCCCGAAACATCCATCTCACGTTCCAGTCTGTTCACCGGCGCAATCCATGAACCACAGATGTACTCTGAGCTGAAAAAGGAGATTGCATCCTGCAACCGCATTGATATGCTGGTTTCCTTTATCAAGTGGAGCGGCCTTCGTCTCATTCTGGATGAACTGAAGACGTTCGCAGAAAATGATGGGAGGCTGCGTGTCATCACAACTTCCTATATGGGCGCCACGGACCCCAAAGCCATTGAGGAGCTGAGCCAGCTACCCAATGCGCAGATCCGGATCAGCTATAACACGAAAATCACGCGCCTGCATGCCAAGGCGTATGTGTTCTATCGGGATTCCGGATTCACCACGGCCTATGTCGGGTCTTCCAATCTGTCCAATGCTGCGCTCACAAGCGGTCTGGAATGGAACACCAAGGTTACCATGCAGGATCTTCCCGAAACCATTCAGAAAATCGAGGCCACATTTGAAAGCTATTGGAATGACCGGGAATTTGAATGCTATGATGCTTCCCAGCAAGAGCGTCTGATGCGTGCACTGAAAGCAGAAAGACAGCCTGGGAATGCACAGTCCGTCCTCTACACACTGGATATCCGGCCTTACGCCTATCAGCAGGAGATTCTGGATAAACTGGAGGCTGAGCGCACGGTCCGCGGATATACCCGTAACCTGGTCGTCGCTGCCACAGGGACCGGTAAAACGGTCATCTCTGCTCTGGATTACCAGCGGTACCGGAAGCAGCATCCCGGTCAGGCATGCCGTCTTCTGTTTGTAGCACACCGGGAAGAGATCCTGAGGCAAAGCCTTGCGACCTTCCGCGCTGTTCTGAAAGACGCCAATTTCGGAGAAATATTCGTCGGCAGTGAACGCCCGGACAGTCTGGATCATCTGTTTGTTTCCATTCAGACCTTCAATTCCAGGGATTTTACAGCCAAAACCTCCCCCGGCTTCTATGACTATATTGTGGTCGATGAATTCCACCATGCCGCTGCTCCAACCTATCAGAAACTGCTCGGTTACTATACGCCTGCCATTCTTCTTGGGCTGACAGCAACCCCTGAACGCATGGATGGAAAAAGCATCCTGAGGTATTTCAATCAGCGGATTGCTGCGGAAATCCGGCTTCCGGAAGCCGTGGAGCGGAAGCTTCTCTGTCCGTTCCAGTACTTCGGTGTTACCGATACGGTGGACCTGAGCCGGCTAAGGTGGGCAGCAGGCGGGTATGACAGGACCCAGCTTTCCAATCTGTACACGCTCAGTGGTCAGACTGCAGAACGCCGGGCGGACCTGGTGATTACCTCCCTGCTGCGCTATGTTACAGACATCCACGATGTCAAGGGCCTGGGATTCTGTGTTTCCGTGGAGCATGCCGAATTCATGTGCCGGCATTTCAACAGCCGTGGTATCGCTTCCATGTGCCTGTCCGGCAAATCCCCAGACGATGAACGACGGAACGCCAGGGATCGCCTGGTTGCCGGCCAGGTCCGGTTCATCTTTGTAGTCGATATCTACAACGAAGGCGTTGATATTCCCGAAGTCAACACGGTCCTGTTCCTGCGCCCCACCGAATCACTGACCATATTCCTGCAGCAGCTCGGACGCGGTCTGCGTCTGGCCGAAGGTAAGGAATGCCTGACCGTGCTGGACTTCATCGGCCAGGCAAACAGAAAATACAATTTTGAAGATAAGTTTAAGGCCCTGCTTGCCAATACGGCGCGTGACATTACGAAGGAAATACGGAACGGGTTCGTCAATTTGCCCAAGGGCTGCTATATCCAGCTTGAAAAGAAAGCCACCAAGTATATCCTGGATAACATCCGCGAGTCTTATGGAAACCGGGCAGGCCTGATCCAGCAGATTGCATCCTTCGAAGAAGATTCCGGAAACCGGCTGAGCTTGGGCGCCTTCCTTGATACCTGCCATCTGGACCCGAGGAGCATCTATAAGTTTGCCGTTTTCTCCCGTCTTTGTGTCCTGGCCGGTGTCAGGAATGAGTTTGAAGAGCCACTGGAAGAAACCATGCAAAAAGCCATGGCCAAGCTTTCTGTCATTGATTCCCGCCGCTGGATTTCCTTCCTGCTGGACCTGCTTCCTCATCTGACAGATACAGACTATTCCGCACTTTCGGAAGTTGAAAAGCGCATGCTGCAGATGTTTTATATCACAGTCTGGGGTAAGGCCATCCAAGACTGGAAGCCCGATGGAGACCTCGCACCCCTTCTGGCGCTGGGTCACAGTCCCGTACTTCTGCATGAACTCACAGACCTTCTGAAATACCAGTATGACCGGATTGATTTCATCGATGCACCGGTGGACCTGGGTTTTGACTGCCCACTGGACCTTTACTGCACATATACCCGTGATCAGCTGCTCATTGCCATG
>ONWQ01000309.1 GCA_900321565.1 uncultured Eubacteriales bacterium | reverse complement strand
TTTGACAGCACGCGTCCGTTCTGCCGGTATGTCTGGCAGATCCGCAGAGACCCGCTGATGCAGGATCTGTTCACGAAGCTCACCGGACCCGGGCCGGCCATATGCTGAGCTGAAGGCACCGCCTCTTCTGCGGTTCACACGTCTTCAGACGCTGTATGAAACGGAAGCCAGCGGTCCGCAATCCCGGCCGTAGGCGGATAATCGTTCTCGTCTTCCGGCATGCCCAGAGTCTGCGGGGACGGGCCCACAAAGGCGGACTGTCTGCCCTGGATGCATATACCGTCCTTCCGGATATGGACTATCGCATACAGCGGGGCCGCATAGGGCGCAGTGAAAGGCAGTTTCTGGTACGCTTCGCACAGTTTTCTGCTGTAACGGATGCAGGGATACCGTTTCCCGGTGGAATGATACGAAGCACTGTTCACATCCCAGAACGGAATACCGTTCACCGTCCGCAGGCCATCCACGTGCCCATGCCCGTTCATCGCCAGCCAGACTTTTTCATGCCCGTACTTTTGCAGAACCGCATGCACCTTTTCCGGCTCATGGATCCCGCTGAGCGGATCAGCCAGGGAAGCATGGGAAAGCAGAATACAGGGTTCTGCAGATGCTTTCAGCTGATCATCCAGCCACCGGATCTGTGCATCCGGAAGAAAGCGCAGACGTGCATCCCCTTTGCCTGAACTGTTTCCGCAGGCGATGTCCTGCAATCCGTTGTCCATGCGGATATAATTGGTGTCCAGCACCAGAAACCGGATGCCATGCTTCACGAATGCATAATACGCAGCAGGCAGGTTCCAGTATCTGCACAGGGTGGCTTTATCGCACACGTGCAGGTCATGGTTGCCGACCACACTGTACAGCGGAATCCCGGTCTGAGAAAACAGTGTGCGTATGGCAAACTTTTCATCGTCGCGTCCGACAGCCCACGGACGCTTTTCCCGCATGACAGGCAGGCCTTCCGGACAGTGTTTTTCCAGAAATGTCTGGTCCGGATACTGCATATCCCCCAGCTGGATCATGAAATCCACCTTTTGCTCCACGGCAGCATCTGCTATAATCTGTGCACGTGCAACACCGTCCGGCATCACATCTGCGTGCAGGTCTGTCATGACCAGAATACTTGTCTCCTGCATGCCTTTCACAGCTCCCTTTCCCCGGATTTCATGGTTTCTCTGTCCATAGTTTCATCCGCATTCTTCCCCGGTCCGCTTTCCCTGTATGCCAAGTCATTGCGCTCACCGTCTGCCGGCATGTTTGCATTCCCGGTCCATAATTGATCTTTTTCACGAAATATGACGGAATCAGCCTATCATATCCGGGCACGGTTTGACAAGCACATGATCAGGCCGGAAGCATGATTTTCCTGCTGCACCTGCAATGTAAGCCGTAACTTTCCTGAAGCGGGGGCACAGTCCCGATCCGAAATGCATATGCATCGGGCAGCCCGCCAGACCCGTGCTTTGCATGCACAGTCCATATCCCTGCCGGTATCCGCTGCAGCGGCTGTACTTTTGTACAGTATGCCGCGTTCGATATACGTGTTACAATATCCATGAATCATGACAGACCTAAGGAGATACAGACAAGATCAGCCGGATGCAGGAAGCACTGAAGCTGGCCAGGCACTATTGCCTGTGCGGGACATTGCCGATGAGGGGATTGCCATCACTGACATGCTCAACGATATGGAGCTCCCTGCGGAGGGATGGGAGCAGGCAGCGCTCACCCTTACCCGGCGCCAGGCTGCATTTTATCCCGATTATATGAAGCAGGCTGCCAGCAAGCCCATAACCCGGATGATTGCCGGATACAAAAACGCCAGGATTGCTTCCATACCGGGCTATCCGGACGCACAGTCAACTATTTCTGCAGACTCATTTACAAAAATCTCGACACAGGCACAAGGGCCGAAACTCTGACCCGTGCCACAGAACGGAGGGATGTATGATGAAAAAAAACGTATGCATGCTGTTCATTCTTGCCTTGCTGTTCCTGGCTGGCAGCGCATGTGCAGGATCTGACTTCACGCTTCTCATCTATATGTGCGGTTCAGATATCCAGAGCAATGCCTGTGAAGACATCTATGAGATGGGACTTGCGGAAAACAGCGCAAATGTGAATATTGTGATTCTCGCCGGCGGAGCGTCAGAATGGGATTTTGACGATATTGAAGGCAATACGCGCAATCTCATTACCATCCAGGACGGAGCTTTCACGTCCATTACGGACTGGGGCTGGGCGTCCATGGGCAGCGAGGAAAGCCTGCTGGAATTCCTGGAATACGGTTTTACCGAATTTCCTGCGGACAGGACTGCAGTCATACTCTGGGATCATGGCTCAGGGTCCGAAGCAGGCGTGTGCTTTGATGACACCACGCAGGACCAGGACGCGCTTACGTTGGTGGAAATCAACAACGTTCTGTATGACCTGAATGAAAAAGTGGACGGAGCGCATATTGATCTTTTCGGCTGTGATGCATGCATGATGGCGACCTATGAAATGGCTGCCATGCTCTCCTGCTACAATATTGACTATTTTCTTGCCAGTGAGGAACTGGAGCCCGGCAGCGGCTGGCATTATACGCCCTGGATCCAGGCACTGGACAATCATCCGGATATGCCCAC
>ONWQ01000339.1 GCA_900321565.1 uncultured Eubacteriales bacterium | reverse complement strand
TTGCCATGCCTGACTTAACCAATGGTCCTGTATCGGATACGATCCGGGAAGAAAAGAAGCATGACGAACCGGTGCTCTCAGAATCACCTGGATTTCCTGTGCCCTCATGGGAGAATCCTTCCTGCGAAGGAGAGATGCTCGCCGGCTTTGTCCGGATGCAATGCAGTGCAAGGCAGCTGGTTTCCATGAAAGCTCTGGCTGAAGAGGAGCCCGGACTGCCTGAACTGCTTGCGGAGATGCGAAGTCTCACGGGCTGCTCGGATATCATGGAAGTTCAGGGGGCTCTTGATACCTACCTGTATTCGTCACAGATCATGTCCGGTTTTTATGCCATGATGACAGTCCTGGCCAGAGAACATATACCTGAACGTACAATCGCCGAAATGGTGCGATATAACTGTAAGGTATATCCGTCTGCAACACCGGAAGGGTACTTTGAGCTGAAGCCTTTTTCCATGACAGCGCAGGAAATCAGCTCTGCACTGGACACTATGGCAGCGAACCCGGAGTATCAGGATATTTGCCGCGTCTGTGCATCCAACGGGATTCCTTACCTGTATTCATCCATGTACTTTGATGACCAGTACGGTAAGGCGATGGCGGATTATGCAGAAGAAGACGACGGCTGATAGGAGTACTAGCATATGTTCTTTCAAAGAAAAAAGGAAAGCGTTTCTCCGAGCCGGGAAAAGAGCAGCAAGCCGGATCTGATCCAGTACCTGCAGTCCCTGCCGGATGTAGATGTGCCCTATCCGCCAATACCGGAAAAGGAAGAGCCTCCTGAACCGGAAGGGCAGATTGAAAAATGGAAAGCACAGATTGACCAGGCGTCGAGAAAAGGACTTCTGGTTTCTTCCAAAGCGCTGACAGCTGAGAATAAAGACTTTGCTGAACTCCTGCCTGAATTGGACTCTCAGCCGGAAATCGGTCGGATCAAAGGACGGAAAGACATCTATTACTATGCTGTGGGTCGCATGACTGCTCAGTATGCGGAAGTCATGATGTTGGTCACGGAGCAGGATATTGCCTATACAATCGCAGAAGTCACCCGTAAACGCAGCCGGTATCCGGCGACTACGCCACTCCGTCATTTTACCAGGGAACCATACTACTGGACCAGGCCTCAGATTGACCGGGCCCTGGATCAGATCCGGGCATTGCCGGAATATCAGGATATTCATTCAGCATCTGCACAAAACGGGGAAGTACACTTCTACTCAGTCCGATTCATATCAGATATCTATGGGCAGGCATTGGCAGACGATGCCGAAGAAGAAGACATGTGACAGACATGGCGACCTTACGTAGTGCCGTCATGTGATTCAATTTGCAATGATTTCAATAAGTTACCTTACACCGGTAGTCTGAACAGACTGCTGGTGTTTTGCATTGCAAACGTGTATCGAAAGTATATTTCGGTTGCAGGCACAATCTTTGTGCCATGATTCTGAGAAAATCAGGCTCTTGTTGTCTGAAGCCAATTGTCTGACCACCAGCCTGCTCTTTTGTGATTTACAAAACCCCATTGATTTTTATCCATGGTATTTCTAAAATGATTGGTAAGGGAAAGACTTTCTCATGGTTCAGTGCATGGAGTCCGTATATTCTATTTGGCAGTGAGAAATCATGAGATTACCCCGTTCTATATGGAACCGGATGATACTATGGCATGATGAGGGGATGCAGATGAGCAAGGAATCATTCAGATATCAGGAAGTATACAATGAATTGTTTCAGGATATCTGCTCCGGTCACTGGAAGACAGGCGAGAGTCTCCCGAGCGAGAAAGAACTGTCCGCCAGGTTTGACACCAGTACGATCACCATCAAGCGTGCACTGGAAATGCTGAAAACAGAGGGGCTTGTCCGGCGAGTGCCGGGCAGGGGCACCTTTGTAAACCTGACGAAAAAGGAACGGAACCAGGAGGATACGCAGTCTCCGGAAGGCGGGAACATGATCGGTCTGATTCTGGAGCATGTTTCCTCTGCTTTTGGTCTGGACATGATGTACGACATCAT
>ONWQ01000375.1 GCA_900321565.1 uncultured Eubacteriales bacterium | reverse complement strand
GTACGTTTCAGTGGTGGCGCAGTCGGGGATCAGGTACGGGTGACGACCCCGGAGCAGGCCAAGGCACTGACGTCTGACTATATCGTCATGGGACGCCCGATCACAGCGGCAGAGAACCCGGTGGAAGCATACCGCAGGGCAGTCGCTGCGTTTGTCTGAGGGAACGGAGAAAGGAAGGCAGAAAGTCATGGGTATCATTAATGAGTTTACAATCGCGAAGGCACTCCTGTCCATTCAGGCGGTCATGTTCCGCCCGGATGAACCGTTTACATGGGCCAGTGGTATCCACAGCCCGATCTACTGTGACAACCGGCTGACACTGACGGCACCGGATGTCCGGGACCTGGTGGAAGCCGGGCTGGTGCAGCTGATCAAGGAGCACTATCCGGATGTGGAGATTTTGATGGGCACCTCGACCGCGGGGATTCCGCATGCAGCGATTGTGGGGCATCTGATGCACCTGCCCATGGGCTATGTGCGCTCTGGTGCTAAGGACCATGGCCGGCAGAACCAGATCGAAGGCGAGCTGAAACCGGGTCAGAAGGTTGTTGTGGTGGAAGACCTGATCTCTACAGGTGGCAGTGTGCTAGAAGTGGTGGAAGCGCTCAGGAATGCCGGTGCGGATGTGCTGGGGATTGCCTCCATCTTTACGTATAATATGAAGAAAGCGACTGACCGGCTGGCGGCTGCCGAAGTCAGGAATGTTTCCCTGACCAACTTTGATGCCATGGCCCAGGCAGCGGCTGAAGAGCATTATATTCAGGAATCCGACATCCAGCGTCTGATTGCCTTCCGGAATAATCCTCAGGATGAAAGCTGGATGGGGAGGCAGGCATGAGGCATCTCATTGAGATTCAGGATCTGAGTGTGAAGGAAATCGATGAAATGATTGCGCTGGCCAATGATATGATGGCGCACCCGGATCAGTACTGGGACGCCTGTGCGCATCAGAAGCTGGCGACACTGTTCTATGAGCCGAGTACAAGGACGCGGCTGAGCTTTGAGTCCGCTATGCTGTCACTTGGCGGCCAGGTACTGGGGTTCTCGGACGTGGGCTCATCCTCGGTTTCCAAGGGAGAAAGCCTGCAGGATACGGTCCGGATTGTCAGCGGGTATGCGGATATGATTGCGATCCGGCATCCCCGGGATGGTGCGGCACTGGCTGCAGCACTGAAGAGCCGGGTGCCGGTGATCAATGCAGGGGATGGCGGGCATGATCATCCGACACAGACTTTGACAGACCTGACTCTGATTGCCCGGGAAAAAGGAAAGATGAGCGGGCTGACGATAGGAATGTGCGGTGACCTCCGGTATGGACGTACAGTGCATTCCCTGCTGGAAGCCATGTGCCGTTACCCGGGTATGCGCTTCATTCTCATTGCGCCGGATGCGCTGCGTTTGCCCGGGTATGTGCGTGAAATGCTGGAAATGTGCGGGCAGAGCGTTCAGGAGACGGAAGATCTTGATGCGGCACTGCCGGAACTGGATATCCTGTATATGACACGCATTCAGCGCGAACGGTTTACGGACATGGCGATGTATGAACAGGTCAAGGACTGCTATATCCTGACACCGGAGCGCATGCAGCGGGCGCGCAGGGATATGACGGTCATGCATCCGCTGCCCCGGGTGAATGAGATTTCGCCGCTTGTGGATGATGACCCGCGTGCAGCCTATTTCCGGCAGGCCGAATGCGGACGCTATATTCGTATGGCGCTGATCCTGAAACTGATGCAGGAACGGGATAAGGCCCACGGCCTTGTACCGGCTGGCACGGTTTGGGCGGAGCATTCACTCTGTCCCAATGCCCGGTGCATTACCCAGGCGGAGCATTCCGTGCGCTGGGGATACCGGCCAGGTGCGCATCAGGGGGACCGTGCACGCTGCATTTATTGTGGACGCGGCGTCAGTATCTGAGACCGGACATGAAAAAGCCCATCGGAGCATATCAGTTCTCCGATGGGCTTTGCTTTTTCAGTAAATTGGCTCGGCTGCATGGCAGCTGTGTGCAGAGATACTCAGGGAAGGATCAGCCAAGCACAACCCGGACAGCATGTGTGCCCTGGTCTGCGAAGACCGGCAGTACATTGCCGTCAATGGGCTTGCCATCCACGGTGACGGAGCGGACACCGCGGCAGACATGATCCGGGTTTACGATCTCAATCTCATACACGGCATTCCGGAACCGGCGGGAAATGTGATATCCATCCCAGGCAGACGGGATGCACGGATCGATCTTCAGACCGTCCCAGTCTGGCTTGATGCCCAGAATATAATTGCTGATGACATAGAAATTCCATGCAGCAGTCCCGGTCAGCCAGCTGTTCTTGGCCTGACCGAAGTTCGGCGCATCCTTGCCTGCAATCATCTGGCTGTATACATATGGTTCCGTCTTGTGGACCTCGCTGATCTCCTCGCGCCAGGCGGGTGCAATCTTGCTGTACAGTCTGAAGGCGCGGTCACCATGACCGAGTACGGTTTCAGCGGCAATGATCCAGGGATTGTTATGGCAGAAGATGCCCGCATTCTCTTTGTATCCCGGCGGATAGCTGCTGACTTCACCGAGCTCGAGATGATACTCCTTATATGCGGGCTGAAGCAGAACAATGCCATGCTCGGTTTCCAGGATTTTTTCAACGCTCTCCAGAGCTTTCGCGGCTTTTCCGTCCTCAACACCGATACCGGCCATGACGCAGTAGCCCTGGCTCTCGATGAAGATCTTGCCATCCTCACATTCATGGCTGCCGACCTTATGGCCGAAGGCATCATAGGCGCGGACAAACCATTCGCCATCCCAGCCGGCGGTCAGCACGGCCTGCTTCATGGCGTCAATGTCCTTCTGTGCCTTGTCAGCCTTGTCCTGTTCACCACGGCGGCGGAGCAGAGCAACCAGCTCGGGCCCGATGGCGACAAACATGCCGGCAATCAGTACAGACTCGGCAACCCGGTCATCGGGTGCGTTGGGATTGGAGAAGGTCTGGAAACTCTCATCCGGTGTATCGGAGAAGCAGTTGAGGTTCAGGCAGTCGTTCCAGTCGGCACGCCCGATCAGTGGCAGGCCGTGCGGGCCAAGATTATCGGTGACATGACGGAAACTGACTTCCAGGTGCTCCATCAGGGTGCCGCAGTCATCCGGGTTGCAGTCATAGGGCGTAGGCTCATCCAGAATGGCAAAGTCACCGGTTTCCTTGATGTAGGCTGCAGTGCCGGCAATCAGCCACAGCGGATCATCATTGAACCCGCCGCCGATATCGTTATTGCCTTTCTTGGTCAGAGGCTGGAACTGGTGATAACAGCCGCCGTCCCTGAACTGTGTGGCTGCAATGTCGAGAATACGCTCTCTTGCACGCTCCGGAATCTGATGCACAAACCCGAGCAGGTCCTGAGAGGAATCCCGGAATCCCATGCCGCGGCCGATCCCGCTTTCGAACAGGGAGGTGGAGCGGCTCATATTAAACGTAATCATGCACTGGTATGGATTCCAGATATTGACCATACGGTTGAGCTTCTCTTCACCGGAAGAAAGAACGTAAGCACTGAGCAGGTGATCCCAGTGGCTGCGCAGTTTCCGGAAGGCGGCTTCAATCTGATCATCGTCCGTCAGCTGTGCCAGCAGTGCCCTGGCCGGTGCCTTGTTGATGACACCAGGCGCGGAGAACTTTTCAGCCTCTGGCAGTTCAACATAGCCGAGCACGAAATTATACCTGCGCTCTTCACCGGGCTCAAGATGGACCTTGATCTGATGCGCGGCCATGGGCTGCCACCCGGAAGCGACGGAATTGCCCATGACACCGGTCATGACGGACTGCGGTGCATCAAAGCCGTTGTACAGGCCGAGGAAGGTCTCCATATCCGTATCGAACCCGTCGGGCGTGACATTCACACCATAGAATGCATAGTGATTCCGGCGCTCGCGGTATTCAGTCTTGTGATAGATCACACCGTCTTCAATCTCGACCTCACCGGTGGAGAAATTCCGCTGGAAATTCAGCATATCGTCCTGTGCGTTCCAGAGGCAGAATTCCACAAAGCTTGTGAGGATGACATCCTTGGCCTGGTCTGTCTCGTTGTGCAGCGTAATCTGATGCACTTCCGCATTGAGCCCCAGCGGGACAAAGGCGAGCTGGGAGGCTGTCAGACCATTCTTTTTGCCGGTGATGATGGTATATCCCATGCCGTGCCGGCATTCATAATGATCCAGTTCTGTCTTTACGGGCTTCCAGCCGGGATTCCAGACCGTATCGCCATCCTTGATATAGAAGTACCTGCCTCCGTTATCCACGGGAAGGTTGTTGTAGCGGTAACGCGTGATCCGCCTGAGCCGGGCGTCACGGTAAAAACAGTAGCCGCCGGCAGTGTTGCTGATCATTCCAAAGAAATTTTCACTGCCCAGATAATTGATCCACGGATACGGAGTCCGGGGTGTCTGAATGACATATTCCCTTGCCGCATCGTCAAAGTATCCGAATTTCATGGAAAGCCTCCTTATATGATTTATGAAAACAATAATGTATTCTGTTCAGACATCAGGACCATTTTAGCAGGAGTCTGACCGCATGTCTACGCACTTTTTGCAAAACTTCAGCAGGCGATGAACATCCCTGCACCGGGCGCATGCTTGTATACCGGAAGCGCGATGTGCTACAATACTCACGAATCAAGTGCTGAAAATCAAGGAGGATTGCCTTGTGGATTTTGTAAAAACACTGCTGGCCTATATGGGTATTGTGATTGCCATGAATGTACAGGCTGCACCGACACCGGAAGTCACGCCGGTCCCATCACCGACACCGATCCAGATCGCTGCGGATGGGGCAGTACTGGATCCTTACGGACAGGTGCTCGATGGTGCAACACCGGCCCCGACACTGACTCCGAATCCTGCATATAAGAATCTGCAGGTAGGGGATAAGGGCGCTGATGTGCGTAAACTGCAGGAGCGTCTGCGTGAACTGGGCTATCTGTCCGGGAATGTGGATGGTGCCTATGGATACCAGACGCGGAATGCAGTTCTGCTGTTCCAGTCCTATAATGGGCTGAGTCGTGACGGCGTAGCCGG
>ONWQ01000338.1 GCA_900321565.1 uncultured Eubacteriales bacterium | reverse complement strand
GCGATCCCGTCACTGTCCGTGTCCCCGAGCATCAGGGCTGTCACCGGGCTTTCACAGCGTTCCTTGGCCTTGAGCAGCTGCGCCGTCTTGCTTCCGTCTTCCTGGCTCATGAGCAGGTCCACATACGGTGTCAGCCCGCCGGCAGCCCAGTCTTTTTCGAGCCCGGCACGCGCGGCAGAGGAGACCACGGCAATGGCAGCGGTCTTCCCGGCTTCAGCCATTGCTTCCGCTACTCCGGGGAACGGCATGAGCCCTTCACAGGCAGCCGTGAACAGGACATCCGCGCGATCGGACCAGGCAAGTACGCGTTCCAGTTCCCGGGACGGATGCGCAGCCATCCAGGAGCGGAGCGTGGCGGGCGAGTAGCGTGTTTCACCCTGAATATAGGCGCGCAGGTCTTCAAGATCCGGAAGACCGGCTGCGTCCGGACAGGCTGCGCTGAGCCGTTCAAACGCTTCCAGAAGCCCGGGGAAACGGTTGATCCCGCGCATGGCGGAAAAGAGATTGACCTGTTTTTCAATCCGGACAAAGGCATCTGCGACCTCGGGTGCCATGGGCCAGATCTCCAGTGCGGCCGGGATAAAGGCGTCCAGATGTTTCCGGTTCATACTGTCAAATGCAGTACCGTCCGAGTCAATGCCAATCAGAAATCTGGATGGTAACATGGGTTCCTCCTTATGGTCCATGCAGCGGTGCTGCGCTTTTGTCCGCATCTGTGCCTGACCGCTCCGGTATCTGCGTTCTGATACTGTATAGCCGTCAGGTCAGGCAGGCCTGCCTGTCTATTATACAGCATGTGACCGTTCTGTGGAAAGGATTTTCAGCATGTAACAACGGGATTTGCCGGCCGGATGTTATGGAAAAAAACAGGGACTGAAGGTAAGAAATCATGGGGTATGCACGCCGCTTGACGTGGCGCAATCATAGCTGGTACAATGGTTTCGGCACGGGAAAACCCGGGCGGGAAAGGAGAATAACCGTATGAAAAAACTTATTTGTCTGCTGGTCTCCTTTCTGCTGCTGACTGGCATGTGTGCGGTAGCGGAAGAGGCGCTGTTTACGCCGGGCACCTATGAGGTGGAAACCCAGGGCTTTGGCGGACCGATCACGGTATCCGTAACGGTTACGGACTCCGAGATCACGGATGTGAGCATTACCGGAGATCAGGAAACACCCGGCCTGGGCGCTGTGGCTGTGGCCAATCTCGGGGATGCGATTGAAAAGGCACAGACCCCGAATGTGGAAGCCGTTTCCGGTGCAACCGTCAGCAGCAATGCCATTATTGCTGCAGCCACGGAAGCCCTGGAAAGCGCAGGTGCGGACATTGCCAAGCTTGACGCACAGCGCCGTGACCTGACGGAAGGCGAGACGGTCAGGGAAGACAAGACGATTGATACCGAGATCGTAATTGTCGGTGCCGGTGGCGCCGGCATGACGGCAGCCATTATGGCCAGGCAGGCCGGCAAGGACTTTGTGATCCTGGAAAAAATGCCGTACGTCGGCGGGAATACCACCAAGGCGACCGGCGGCATGAACGCGGCTGAAACGCATTATCAGAAGGAACAGGGCATTGAGGACACAGTAGCCCAGTTCGTGGAAGACACCATGAAGGGCGGGCATCAGCTGAATAACCCGGACCTGGTCCAGACACTGGCAGCCAACTCGGCAGCAGCCATTGACTGGCTGGATTCCATCGGCGCGCAGCTTCCGAAGGTATCCTTCTCCGGCGGCGCCACGAATGCCCGGATCCATGCGCCGGAAGACGGCAGTGGTGTCGGTGGCTATCTGGTGGACAAGTTCTCTTCCACGCTGGATGAAATGGGTGTACAGGTCATGCTGAATACCCGTGCCACGGAACTGCTGGTGGAGGACGGCGCGGTATGCGGTGTTCTGGCAGAAGGCCCGGATGCAAACTATACGATTCATGCAAAGGCTGTGATCCTGACAACCGGCGGCTTTGGTGCGAATGAGGACATGTATACCCAGTATCGCCCGGACCTGAAGGGCACGGTCACCACGAACGCCCCGGGCGCAACCGGTGACGGGATTGTCATGGCACAGGCCGTGGGCGCTGACCTGGTGGATATCGAGCAGATTCAGCTGCACCCCACCGTGGAACAGACCACAAGCATGCTGATCACTGAATCCGTCCGCGGGGACGGCGCCATTCTGGTCAATCAGCAGGGTGAGCGGTTCATCAATGAACTGGAAACCCGCGATGTTGTGTCTGCGGCAGAGCTGGCACAGCCGGAACAGTATGCCTATATTATCTTTGACCAGTATCTGAGGGATAACCTCAAGGCCATTGAAAAGTATGTCAAGAATAACCTGACTGTTCAGGCCGACACCATTGAAGAACTGGCCACCAGTCTGAACATTCCGGCAGAGAACCTGGCGAAAACCCTGGCGGACTGGAACCAGTGCGTGGCCAACCAGGAAGACACCCTGTTCGGCCGCACAACCGGTATGAACAATCCGCTGGAAACCCCGCCGTATTATGCGATCCAGATTGCCCCCGGTATTCACCATACCATGGGCGGTGTACGCATCAATACGTCCGCTGAAGTGCTCAATACGGAAGGCAACCCGATCCCCGGCCTGTTCGCTGCAGGCGAAGTGACCGGTGGTGTGCATGGTGGCAACCGTCTGGGCGGCAATGCGGTGGCGGACATTGTGGTCTTTGGCCGGATCGCGGCGGAGAGCGCGATCGCATTCTGCAAGTGAGAACAGAACCCCAGGGGCTGTGAAGAGCGTGGCTTTTCACAGCCCTTTTCCGTACATGGAGAGTGAAAACACGGGAGAAACACGGGACTGTCTTTCCTTCAGGCACCCGGCGTGGTACAATAAAGACAGAGAAAACGTGAACCAAAGGACCATATAGGACATAAAGGAGGGCATTATGGGACTGTTTGACAAGAAATACTGTGATGTCTGCGGTGAGAAGATCCGGTTTCTGGGCAACCGGAAACTGGAAGACGGGAACCTGTGCAAGGACTGTGCGGAAAAACTGTCCGTGTGGTTTTCTGACCGGCGCAGTTCCACGGTCGCAGAGATCAAGGCACAGCTGCAGGACAGGGAAGCGAACCGTGCACGCGTGGAAAGCTTCCAGACAAGCCGGTCCTATGGCGAGCATGGCAGGATCCTGATCGATGATAGCAAAGGAGAATGGATTGCCCTGCGCAGTCATGATTCCCTGCGTGAGAATCCGGACGTGATCCGTCTGGATCAGGTGGTTGACGCGCAGATTGATGTGGACACAAGCAAGACGGAAGAAAAGACCAAGGATGCGGAAGGCAAGCAGGTCAGTTATAATCCGCCGAGATACAGGTATACCTATCAGTTTTACCTCATCGTGCATGTAAAGCATCCGTGGTTTGATGATATCCGCGTGAAGTACAACAAGGATGCGGTCATTATTGAAACCGGGGTCCCGGTTCAGCTGCCGGGCATGTTCTCCGCTGCCAGGGCGTTCACGCCGCAGCAGCCGGAACCGGAAAGGAATGCGGACTACCAGCGCTATATGGCCATGGGCAATGAAATGTGCAATGCACTGCTGAACCGTAATGTACAGGCTCCCGCACAGCCGGTCCCGCAGGCAGCGCCTCAGGCCGCGGCTGCACCACAGCCGGCGCAGAAAGTAGCCTGCCCGTACTGCAAGGCAGTGGCTGTTCCGGATGCCGGCGGGCATTGTATATACTGCGGTTCAAAGATTGTATGATGCCGGCGTGCTTTCCTGCAGGGAATGCCCGGATGAATCAGCCTGAAAGGTGCAGAATCCCGATTGCTTTTTAAAATCCCGGATGGTATGATGAAGGTCCTTTGCAAAAGCAAAGGACCTTGAATTGTATGAGGTGAAAGTATGGCCGGGAAAGGGCTTCGGAAAAAGCTGATCGGGGACCGCGCATTCTATGGCATGGTGCTCTCAGTCGTTCTGCCGATGATTCTTCAGAACGGGATCACGAATTTTGTGTCCCTTCTGGACAATATCATGGTGGGCCGTGTCGGCACGGAACAGATGAGCGGTGTGGCGATCGTAAACCAGATCGTCTTCGTGTATAACCTGTGTATCTTCGGCGGTCTGGCCGGTGCCGGCATATTCACGGCACAGTTCTTCGGACGCAGGGATGAACGTGGGATACGCTATACATTCCGCTTTAAGGTAATGCTGGGGGTCATACTGACCATTCTGGGGCTGCTTATCTACGGTTTCCTGGGCGAAACCCTGATTTCCCAGTATCTCAGTGAGTCCGCCGAAGGCGGGGACCTTCAGGTGACACTTCGAAGCGGGCTGGATTACCTGCATGTCATGATGCTCGGGCTTCCGGCATTCATGCTGGTCCAGGTGTATACATCCACTCTGCGCGAGTGTTCTGAGACGGTCCTGCCGATGAAAGCCGGAATCGCAGCCGTGCTGGTGAACCTGGTCTTTAATTTCCTGCTGATCTATGGCCACCTGGGGTTCCCGAGAATGGGCGTGGTGGGTGCTGCGGCGGCTACCGTGCTGTCACGGTATGTGGAGCTTGCTATTGTACTGGTCTGGACACACCGGCATGTGGAAATGAACCGGTGGATCCAGGGCGCGTGGCATTCCATGCATGTGCCGT
>ONWQ01000439.1 GCA_900321565.1 uncultured Eubacteriales bacterium | reverse complement strand
TGGGGTACCAAGAAGATAAATCTTCAGATATGCATCTGCATATGTATATGATACATCGCTTGCCCCGAACAAAAACAGCAGGCTCCGGCGGAAGGCAAACATTGTCGTCATCAGTAACAGGCTGCTCAAAAGCAGCAAAGCAAATGTGTTTCCCAGTATCAGTTCCGCTGTTTCTTGCCTGCCTTCCCCGCGCTTAATGGAAAACAGTGGAGTCCCACCCATGCCAAACAGATTAGTAAATGCACCAATGATTGATATTAACGGAAAAGTAATACCTAATCCAGTCAAGGCAATCGTACCTTGTTCAGGCATGTGGCCTATATAAATCCGATCAACGATATTATAGAGTAAGTGGACTAACTGAGCGAGTGCAAGAGGTATTGACTGGCGCAGAATAATCGTTGAAACACGTCCCTGTGAAAAATCCGCCTTGCCCATCGGTTTGAACTTGAAGTGTGGCATATTAATCCTCATGTTTCATGCTTGATTCATCCAGATTGAATGGTTCTCCGGAAGTTACCGCTAAATATCGTCCAATGCCTTCCCTGTCAGAGGATTCAAAGATTTGCCAGGTTTGATCGTTTAGTGTCCATGCGTATGCATTCCCACCTGAATCCAGTGCATCATCTGCAGAGTATACAGACCGTTGAATAAAGTATACATGCGTTGATGTTTTGATCCGCCCCCAGTTATAGGTACCGGTCTCATCACCGACCAGAACTTCCGTTGCAGACTGAAATTCTATATTTCCCAGTGTTTCTGCACTCCATACCCGCTTTGCTTCCAGAATCTCTTCGCCTGTAGGGAAAAAAGGATGTCCTTCTGTGCGCACAAACGATATCAGGCTGTGATCCGGAAAACAGATTTCCAGCTGATCATTGGAACAGGCTAGCATGAGACCTTCATCCTCAATATAATGTATGGATTCTATAAAACCCATTCCAATCGGATTGTTTGGGAGCTGATCTGCCGGCGAATAGAGCACTATCATTCCATCTTCAAAGATAGTTGCATACCTTGGCAATTGTTCCGAGCTTTTCCAGATACCATTCATGTTGTCTTCAGCAAATGCCGGTACTACAGCAGTAAGTATGAGTATAACAGCCAAAAACTGTATCATTCTTTTCATCATGTTACCTCCCTGTGAAGCATTGTTCAACCGGATCATGAGGATCAAGCTGTATGCTCGGGCGAAATTATTGCAATTCAAGAAATCTTTCTTCATATAAAGTCGTCCGGAAATCAGCTCTTGCAACTTCAGATCATAATTACAGATATGTTACTGAAAGATAAATGCTGAAAAAGGCCGAATCGATTCGGCCTCTAAGTTTTATGGTTTTTCTTGTTCTGCCCCGAGATTAAGAATCGGTAAGGTTGCAGAGCTGCCTCCGTTCACATAAGCCGGCAGTTCACCGTTCCATTGATTGGCTTGTGTCCAAAGGATAAGATCCGATGTAATAGACTGCGCCAGCTTATTGTTTGCTTCTGCCTCAGCTTCAGCCTGAACCTTGGTCGCATAAGCAGCTACATCGGCTTCAATCTTTTTTACTGCAGCCTCAGCTTCCGCTGAAATTCTCTGCCGTTCCGCAGCTTGCCTGGTTTCCATTGTGGCTTGTTCCTGCTCAATCTCTGCCTGCAGTTTTTTCTGCGCTGCAACCTGCTTGCTTTCCACAGCATCGGTAAAGGAATCTGTAAAATCAATGTTTTCGAGTGACACACTGATAATATTGATTCCATAGCGTTGCATTTCTTCCGAGAGTTTTGAACGTATAGTAACAGACAAATCCTCACGAGCTGCAACAAGATTCTCAGCGGTATATTTGGAAAACACGGCTTTTGTATTCTCAAGTAATCTTGGCATAACCAGCGTATTGAAATAGTCTGTTCCAACTTCCCTATAGAGCGTCATCGCAGTTGACTTATTAATAGCAAAGTTAACCGATCCCACAATGTCAACCTGCTGAATATCCGCAGAAAATGCCTGTGCGGTAAAGCTTGTTTTTTGTTCACGATTATCCATTAATACAACATTCTGAAACGGATTCTTCATATGAATCCCTGCGTCTAATGTTGTATCTTCCACACGACCAAATGTAATCAGTATCCCCGTGTATCCTGTTGGGACCATGGATGTGCAGTTAACTATCATGAAAGCACCGAAAACCACCAGTAACCCCAAAAGAATCAATCGGCGAATTCCCTTTTTACTCATAACCCACAGCTCCTTTACATTTATGTCTTATCGAATCTTTTGTTCTAAGACAAAACCATTCTATAACATCAGGGACTTTATGAAACAGGAAACGGTTTATTTATACATTCTGCTGACTGATTTGTCGTTTTGCAACAGTATCATGTGTACCGTGCCCATACTCCATCTGGTTCAGAAGCCGGGAAATACTTGCCCTAACATTTAAAAAACAATTTCACCGGCTTGATTAATAATATTCCATCCACTGGAACTCCGTACGCTTGCATATCCATTCGTGAACTGAACTACTTGCTCATACTGTACAGGTATCACAATTTCTCCCGTTTGGTTGATAAAGCCCCATAAACCATCTTTTTTAACAGCCGCCAGTCCCTCAGAAAATTCATAGCATGCATCCCATTCTGCCGGAATAACTAGCTTACCCTGCTTATTAATGAAGCCTCGATGTCCTCCGGTTTCTACCACAGCAAGGCCATCTGAAAACGGGGCGGCAAATTCATACTTGATGTCTATGATTTCCCAGCCATTTGCATCAATACAGCCAAACCGTCCGTTCCTTGCAACAACAGCCAGACCGTCCCGGAACTCATTGACAAACTCATATTGGGGATCAACCACAAGAGCTCCCTGTGCATTTACAAACCCATACCGGTTGTTAACACACACGCGTCCCATTCCTTCTGTAAACTCCAGGGTCATATCCCACTCTGTAGGAACAACAAGTTTCCCTTCCCGATCAATATAACCCCATTTTCTGTTTTTCATTACAGTACATAAACCTTCATGGAACTGCCCTGTTTTCTGCCACTCAGGAGCAATCACGGTGTTACCACTTTCATCCAGAAAACCATAAAGATCATTTTTGCAAAATGCAGCCAGTCCCTCAGAAAATGTATACCCCTGGTCCCACGGCATGGATTGGATCTCATTACCCGCCAGATCAAGGAACACTGTCTTTCCACGTCTGGATGCTGTAGCTTTTCCGTGCAGGTAATCTGTTGCTGAATCCCAAACGATTGGAATGACAATTTCACCAATCCGATTGATATATCCAAAATGATTACGCTCTTCTACTGGTGCGAGTCCCTGATGGAAGTCACCGGCCACTCTCCATGACGACTCAAGAATCACATGTTCCTCAGGACAGACAAGACCATTCCGGCGTCCGCCATGATCGCGGAAAGTAAAAACGCCTTCCCCACATGAAGAGACTTCTTTGGACCGATGAAACATATCAATAAGGCGTTGTTCTGTTTCCTTTTCACGCGCCTTCATTCCACGGCCGCCACGCATCCTGGTATCAGTTCGTTCCTGTTCTTGCTGACGTCTGACCTGTTCATTTCGTCTTTGCGCAATTCGAGGCAGTTTCGCATCACCGGAAAGCTCCTTCTGAGCATGGATTCCAGGCTTATCCTGTGCTTTCACAGCAGAAGATGTGGATTGCTGGCCCGCGTTCGAAGAATGACTGTGTCTTTTCCGCCCGTTTTGCATTCTGTCAGCTGGAGAAGCGGATACTGCACCATTCTCCTTTTTGGCAATCTCATTTCTGCGCAGTGCTTTTCCGGTATTTGTTCTTTTCACAGGCTCGCGCATCTGAATCTTGTTATCGCTATTTGATGAACTCCTTGCAGGCTTTTTATTCTGCGGTGCCGTCTGCGGCATTTCATTTTCATTTGCAGGACTGGCGGCGAGCATAAGCCATGGGCAAAAAACAAGAAGCCAAAAACCTTTAAACATACAATTCCTCCAATTGCTACAGACACATATGAGCGATATTTACCTTTCATATGCTGATTGCCGTTTTCAGGCAATGACGAAAGTATAACATTCCGTGGCGTTTCAGGCAACTTCAAGTTATAGTCATGTGGAACTGTTTGATCAGGGTTCTGATGAGCACCAGCAGAAAATAATGGCATGTCATACCGGTTTCTCAATCAGTCGATTGCATCCGAAGCAATATCTCAAGTACACGTCATTTGCTGCTTCGTTGACATTGGATTATACAATCGATAAAATGAGCTCGTTCATACATTATGTGTATTATCGCAACTCAAATGCAGCCAGACATATCAGATTCATTCGACACAATTATTATGTCTGGATTACGGAGGACATTATTTGCATGAAGGCTCAATCATTGAGGAAAACAAGCTCCAATCCAAAAGTATGGGCTGTCATGTTTTGGATAATATTGTGGCAGATTGCCAGTATGGTCATCGGAAAAGAGATTCTGTTAGTTTCTCCATTACAGACAATAAACCGTTTTCTGGAGCTGGCCATAACATCGGCTTTCTGGCAATCCATCTTTAGCTCTTTATCCCGGATTTCCTTCGGGTTTATACTGGCAGTGCTGACTGGCATAGCGCTTGGTATACTGTCATCTCAATACACAATTGCCCGGGATCTGCTTTCTCCTTTGATGCTCACAATAAAAACGGTTCCTGTTGCATCGTTCATTATTGTGGCCCTGATATGGTTTTCAAGCAGGCATCTCTCAATATTAATCTCTTTCCTCATGGTGCTTCCGATTATCTATACTCATGTGCTTGACGGAATCATGGGGGTCGATCATAAATTACTGGAAATGAGTTTTGTATTCAGGATCCCCAGAATCAGAACAATTGCATATATTTATGTTTTACAGGTATTACCTAATTTCCGGACTGCCTGCAAACTTGCAATCGGTTTATGCTGGAAGGCAGGCATAGCAGCTGAAGTCATTGGTATACCAACAGGTTCTATTGGTGAAAAACTTCAGCAGGCAAAAGTATATTTGAATACTGCAGACCTATTTGCATGGACTTTCGTAATTATTCTTTTAAGTCTTTTATTCGAACGGATAGTTTCATTCCTTCTGTATAAATTGCAGAAACGATTACAAAAAGCGTGAAGTTTCACTATACATTGTATCACCAGGAAAGGAATTCTTATGCCTGATATTCAGATAAAAAATCTTGGCATATCCTTCAATGGAAAACGAATCCTAACAGATGTCAGTATGAGCATTCCCCACGGGGAAACCACATGTATCATGGCACCATCCGGTTCAGGGAAAACCACGCTCCTGAATCTGCTGATGGGCATTTACAAACCAGATAATGGTAGTATCAGTGGCCTCGAAAATGCCAAAATAGCAGCAGTTTTTCAGGATGATCGTCTCATTGAATCCATGGACCCGGTATCCAATATTCACCTTGTATGCCGGAATCAAAGCAGGAATACTATCATAGAAGAAATGAAGAGTATCGGCCTTACTGATTGTTTCGATCAGCCAGTCTGCGAACTTTCGGGTGGTATGAGGCGCCGCGTCGCCCTGCTTCGTGCAATACTCAGTGACTGGAATGTATTACTTCTCGATGAACCATTTCAGGGCCTTGACGACACATCCAAAAAAGCCACCGTCAATAAAGTCCTCCAATGGTGTCATGGAAAAACAGTGTTGATGGTCACACACGATCCTGATGAAGCAAAGCTTATGCAGGCGCAGATTATCTCTGTAAAGCAGGGCTTTAAGCAATAGCGATACGTGTTAAAACCAGAATGTATGCTGCATATATGATACTGATCACAATCTGATATTTAAGCCTCATTGAAATGCGTATGCTTACGTTCCCGCACTTTCATGTTTTGTTCCGATCCACTCGTATGCTATTCTTGGGTCTTTATCTTCATGAACGTATATAATCCCGCATCTGGTAAAACCCAGCTTTTCAAGTGTATGCTGCATTATGTAGTTATCAAAGTGAGTATCTATACGAAGGGCATCACACTTCTTCATTGCCCACTTTATGCAGGCACTCCCGGCACCACGATATACGCCACTTGATGCAATCCTGTGCACTACGCCATAACTGCCTGTTTGCAGCCAGCTGCCTTCTATGTACTCATAGGTAGGTTCTATATGCGGACCATAATCGAAAAAGAAGACCGCTGCTATACTATCCTGTTCAATACATACATAACTCTTTTCTGACAGAATATCCTGACATATCAGTTGTTCAGGCGGCCATTTTGTCGGGCCCCATTGCCTCGGATTTCCATGCTCTGCCATAAACGCACGGGCATTTTCATATATACGCATAACTTCCTTTAAGTCATCCATTTGGGTGTGTCTTATAAACATGCTCAACGATCTCCTTTGTGTAGTTCAATCTCTTTGGTTTCTAGAACTCTTGTTTTCCGAGATGTAGCTCCAAGAATACTGGTCAGGTGCAAAACGGCAAAAAGGAGCAGTTAGGTAGATACTTTATCACGCATTGCATATGCTTTCTTCAGATTTATTTTTATGATTATAATCATCAGGCCCTGCTACACAGATTCGTTGCAGCACATTGTCATAAGGAACCATTTTTGCTAAAATACATAGGAATCCTATATGGGAGGGATAATGTGCAACGATTTCTGTCGTTTTTTGTTTTAGTAGCACTCTTAGTTTGCATTGTTATATCTGTTCATGCAGAAACCGAATTTACATTTGACGATGGGCGCGATGTACCTCTGTTTGATCCTGCAAAGGCAATGACGGAGCTGGAGATTCCAGATTCTCCGACTGTGTTACCGATTGATTTTTCACCAGGCTTAGGTCCATGGAAAGACCATTATCTGAGTGACTGGGAATATAAAGATCCTACAATCCATGTAAGTATAGCACGCAACAGAACCGAGGATTGTACATATTGGGTTGCTGACATTCGGATTGCAGATGCTTCTCAGCTAAGAACAGCTTCAGCTGATGGTTTTGACTCAAATATGGTCATGCCAGGCACTGCATTAGCCGAACGAGTTCATGCCATCGTAGCATGTGATGGTGATTATTTTTGTTACACTCGCAAGGGGTATATCATTCGACAGGGCCATCTGTACCTTGATAAGATTCATGGAGGACGGGACTTGCTGCTGATTGATGAAGATGGTGATTTTCACATCATTCGCAAGGCAGACCGTCATGATGGCCGTGAAGAGATCAACGGGAAAAAGGTCATCAACTGCTTCTTTTTTGGTCCCGTGCTTGTTGAGCACGGTGAACTGGGCGTGGATTTCAGATATTCGGACATGGCTTATAAAGAGAAAGCACAGAGGATCTGTATCGCTCAGGTTGATAAACTGCATTATCAGATCATTTGCTGCGAGGCGCCATTTCGCGGTTCCGCAGGCATGACTTTGAAGCAGTTTGCTCAGTTCGTTCAGAGTCTAGGGGTCGATACCGCGTATAATCTTGATGGTGGAGATTCGACCATGCTGCTTTTCCGTGGCGAAAAAGTAAATGATGTCAACAATCCGCATACCCGTGATATCGCAGATATCATTTATTTCGCTTCAAGTTGGAATCCTGATGCGGAAGGAACTGATACAAATTGACAACATATGGTTGTATCTTATGTGTAGGTATCTTGGCAGTTTTTGCGCTTTATACGCTCCGGCTGCGCAAGTATCAACATCCACTTTCTGAAGGTATCATTTCGTTGGTTTTTTGTACAGTATGTGGTGCCTTTTTTTCAAAACTGGGATACTGTTTGCTGCTAGCCGATACAGAGCTTTTTGGATATGGTATAGATTCACTTTTCTCGTTTTATCCTTATGAGTTTTCTGTATTCTGTGGCGGTATAGGCGTGCTTTGCGGCATTGTTCTTGCCAGCAGAATATGCAAACAGGCTTCTGTTAGCAGCCTCGATCTGTTTGCCCCCTGTGGAGCGCTTTTACTGTTTGTCATACGCATTGGAGAAAGTCAGCTCGGATCAATCGGAGCAGGCCCGCTCCTAAACGGGGAATCCTGGCTGACACGAATCGGATTCGCCTTTGTAAACAATTACGGTGAATGGCATTTTTCTGTTTATCTGTTAGAAGCTATACTGGCATTATTCTGTTCAATCTATTTCTTTTTCCGCAGTTTCAAGGAAAAGGGACAGACATTCCAGTGGACCCTTTTTATGCTGGCTCTTCCGCAGGTTTTTTGTGAAAGCTTACGTGCTAGATGTATGAAATGGGGATTTGTAAGAATTGAACAGCTTCTCTGCGGACTTCTTCTGTTATTCCTGATCTGGCTGGGATGTAAAAAGAATTCCTCCGGCGCTGGCAAACAGAAGTATCTTCCACTTATCATCAGCATCTTCTGTGTAATCCTGATCGTATTCGTTGAATTTGCATTGGATAAGCTGCCGATATCTACCCTTATGTGTTATGTGCTTATGATACTGGCCCTGGTGATCATGGCTGTTATGAAGAAGAAAACTGAATTATAACAGAAATAGGCGCTGCCATTGGAATTCCTTTGCTTGAATTCCAATGGCAGCGTTTTACAAATCAAAACAGGTAAAATGGCACTCAATCGCTATTGGTACCTTCCTGATGCGCAGTCCAATGATTTCCGTCTGAAATAAGTGATACTGTTCCCAACCGTGTCAGAAACACTTCAGTGTCCATGTCTTTCAGCATATCAACAATCTCAGGGTCTTCAGGGTTTTCTGCATCACTTGTTATGATTGCTATGCCCGGATGAATCATGCGAAAAAAGTCCCCGCTTTTCTTTTCTTTCACCCCATGGTGTGGAACCTTGAGTACGTCAAACTC
>ONWQ01000336.1 GCA_900321565.1 uncultured Eubacteriales bacterium | reverse complement strand
GGTCCCTGATTGATCGGACCGCCTGCATTCTCCGTCGGGCGTGCCGTGACCGGAGCCTGAGTTGCCGGCGCTTCCGTGACCGGAACCTGGGTCGCCGGCGCTTCCGTCACAGGAGCCTGGGTTGCCGGCGCTTCGGTCACCGGGACCTGGGTTGCCGGTGCTTCTGTTACCGGGACTTCCGTAGCCGGAGCCTCTGTTACCGGTACTTCCGTAGCCGGAGCCTCGGTTACCGGCACCTCTGTGGCCGGAGCCTCGGTCACCGGCACCTCTGTGGCCGGCACTTCCGTTGCCGGGGCTTCTGTCACCAGGACTTCCGTGGCCGGAGCCTCGGTCACCTCCGATGCGGCACCGGTCTTCGTTTCCGTCTGGGCAGAAAGCACCTGAGCGGACGGTTCCGCGGTCTCATACGGTACAGGAGACGGCAGTGTATCCTGCACATCCTCACTCCTGGCACCGGTATAAATATCCAGGAACTCGCTCATGATGTACCCGTTCTTGCCGTCCACGATCACCTGGGTCCACCGGTCACCCTTGGAATTGACTTCCTCGCGGACCGCGAAGACCTGAGTGCCTTTCTTCAGCACATCCACAGGGTTCCCGCTCTTGTTGGTGCCCTTCCGGACATTGACGCTCTTGGTATTGGTTTCAGCCCACCGGTTGATCATCTCTCCGACGGGGATCGGTGTTTCTTCCGCTTCCGCGTGCCGGAATTTGAACACAATTTCGGAAGGAACCAGCGTGCCGTCTTCCATGGCGGTCACCGTCACGGTTTCAGCGCTTGCCGGATCATATTCTTCCGGTACTCTGGCCACGTCCGGTGCGATCTCAGCCGTGGTTCCGGTCAGGATGGTCGTGGATGTATCCGGTGAAATCGGATGGTCTCCCAGATCCGTGTACCGGATATCCACCGTTACATAGTAGGGTTCCGGTGTCGCGGTCACTTCCGGCGTGGGCGTGACTTCCGGGGTTGGTGCAGGGGTCACTTCCGGGGTCGGCGCTTCCGTCGCTTCCGGAGGCATGGTCACTTCCGTCTCGTCCGCGGATGCCGCCTGAACCGGCGCCTGGGTGTACACGAATTCTGCACTCGCAGGCTCCGTTTCGCCCTGTTCACTGACCCTGACCGTAATGGTCTGCGGTGTGTTTTCGGAAGGCACGTAGCCCTCGAAATCATCCGATGCAAAGGTCATTTCCGATCCGAAGGGAATGGGGAACGTATCCTCGCGCAGTACATCGCCGGACTCAGAGACCCAGCGCACGGTCACGTCCCGGGTTGTCTCCTCGGCCTGTACAGCATGATACGTGAACGCCACCTGCTCAGCGGGATCCACGCTTCCGTCCTGCAGTACCCGGACCGTCACGGTCTCAGGCACCTCCGCATCCGCTTCATACCCGCCGAATGTCTGGCGCATGAATACAAACGAACTGCCAGGGGCCACGTCTGCCTGCTGGGTATCCAGTATGGTACCATCCTCAGCAAGGTATGCAGCCGTAACCGTCACAGGGACCGCATTGCGCTGATAGGTAAAGCGGACTTCGTCCACACTCAGCTGTCCGGCTGCATCCGCCGTCACTTCGGTTTCCTGCGCCGTGTCCGGTGCCAGTGTATACCCGTCCAGTGCCCGGGCACTGACCGTGACCCGGCTGCCTGCCGCAACCGGCACATCTTCGGTTCCAAGTTCCGTACCGTCTTCTGAAACATACAGCACATGGACGCTCTGCACTACGGGTTCACACACAAAGACCGGGTTTTCCGGTGTGATCACGCCCGCCTGGTCTGCAGTCAGTGTGATCTTTTCCGGTGTGTCCGCAGCCGGTGTGTACCCTTCCAGGGCCTGGCGTTCCACTTCCCGGCTCTCACCGGGTGCCAGACTGTAGGCCTCCGTGGTCAGCAGCTGTCCGTCCCGAGTCTGGTACCGGACCACGATTTCACTGGGATTGCGTGTAAAGATAAACTGTACTGCTTCGGGCGTTACCGTCCCGTCCGCGCCCACAGTCACCTGGACCCTTGCCGGGCTGTCCGGCTGCAGGGTATACCCTTCCAGCGCCCGGCTTTCGATCTCCCGGGTCTCGCCATATGCCAGCTCGACCTGCTCTTCGCTCATCACCTGCCCGTCCGTGGTCAGGTACTGTACAGAAACCTGCACTGTGGCACGCTGGTAGCGGAAAATCACTTCTGCCGGTTCCGCTGTGCCGTCATCCTGTACCTGCACATGCTGCACAGACTCACTGCCTGGAGAAAGCACATACCCTTCCGGCTGGATCGCGGTCACATCCGCACCCTCGCCAGAAGCCAGGTTCAGGGTTTCCTCATGCAGGACTGTCCCGTCTTCCGCCAGATGCCGTACCGGCACCGCAGCCCGGTTCCGGACATACCGGAACACGACTTCGGAAGGCACTGCCGTGCCGTCCGGCTGCACGTCCACAGTCACGCTCTCCGGCGTATCCTGCGCAGGCGCATACCCGCCGAACTCCATGCGCGTGAACTGCCGGTTCTCGCCTGCAGGCACCGTCACGTCTTCCGAATATAGCACACTGCCGTCATCCGCCACATGCCGCACCGGCACCATGGCCTGGTTCCTCACATAGGTAAAGACCACCTCGGAAGGCACGGCCGTACCGTCCATCCCGACTTCCACTGTCACGCTTTCCGGTGTATCCTGTGCAGGCGTAAACCCGCTGAAATCCATGCGCATGAACTGCCGGCTCTCGCCCGCGGGAACCGTCACGTCTTCCGAATACAGCACACTGCCGTCATCCGCCACATGCCGCACCGGCACCACAGCCTGGTTCCTCACATAGGTAAAGACCACCTGGGAAGGCACCGCCGTGCCGTCCGGCTGGACCGTGACCGTCACTGCGCTTTCGCTGCCCGCCTGCAGTGTATAGCCAGAGAAATCCATAAGACTCACCGTCTTGCTTTCGCCCGGCGTCAGCACCAGTTCCTGGGCATTCAGCGTGATGCCGTCTTCTGTCACATACAGTACCGGGACCGTGGCCCGGATCCGTTCAAAGCGGAAGACCGGTTCCGCCGGTGTAATCGTCCCGTCGTAATTCAGGGTAATACTCAGGCTTTCCTGTGTGCCTTCCGCAGGCCGGTAGCCATCATAGGAAGGTCTCGGGATCACCTGGGTCGCCCCGGCCTCCAGCACAATCTCCCGGCTTTCCAGCACGGTCCCGTCATCCGCCACGGACTGGACGAAAACAGACGTGCGGTTCCGGGTATAGATAAAGACCGGACTGGCCGGCGAAATGCTGCCGTCAGGCTGGACTGTCACGGTAATGCTGGGTTCACTGCCCGCCTGCAGCGTATATCCATTGAAGTTCCCGGCAGTAAACGTCCTGCTCTCCCCGCTCTGGAGCACGGCTTCCTCCACATAAAGCTCCGTGCCATCCTCGGCTACATGCCTGACAGTAACCTGGGTCTGGCTGAGTGTATAGAGAAAACCGGGGGCATCCGGGCTGACCACGCCGGACGCATCCACGGAAACCGTCAGGGATTCCGGCATACCATCCACAGGCACATACCCGGGGAAAGAGAGCCGCGGCACTTCCTGGGAAGTCCCCGGCTGCAGAGTCAGGGTCTGTTCATGCAGAACTGTCCCGTCATCCGCGCGGTACGTGACCGTCACCGGCACGGCGGCGGCATGATAGGTAAACACCACCGTATCCATGCTCGGACGTCCGTCCGGCTGCAGGACGATGGTCACACTCTCCGGGCAGTCCGCATCCGGTTCATAGCCCGGGAATGCATTCCGGTAGAATGTATGCGGTGCATCCGCACTGACCGTCTGCGTCTCCTGGTACAGTACCTCACCGTCAGCGACCCACTGCGCACTCACCTGGGCACTTGCAGCGCTCACTTCGGGCCCGGCAGGCGTCTGCTCGGGGTACTCGGCCTGGGTGGACAGGTACAGGCGGAACATGTCCAGCATCTGTCCGGACTCATCGGTCGCCACAATCGTGCAGGCATTTTCCGGTGCCATGACCGTGCCCGCATCCACAAGAGTCAGCTGGCCATACATATCCAGCTGGCAGGTATAGCTCAGGTTCTCGTGATACGGATGCATCACCGAGATCTGGACACTGGGCCATGCTTCCTGGGGAATGTACGCCCAGAACGCCTGGTCCTCACTCCAGGCCACCGGTGTCGCGTTCACGGTCACCGTCTCGCCCTGGTATTCATACGTGATACTGATGTTCAGTGCGTTCCAGTCCTCGGAAGCGCAGGCAGGCACTGTCAGAAGAAGGCATACCATGCACAGGCATACCACCACGCCCAGCTTCCGGACCAGGTTTTTCAACGTCTTGTTCATCAATCGTTCACACTCCTTCACGCACTCAGGCGGTTTCATTGTACGCATACGCAGGAATCCTGTCAAACCGCGCCGGCCGACTTCCTCACAGGCATGGAAGGAATCCCGGCATCCCCGTCGAATGATTTACTATTCAGTACCCACCATCTCATAGTAGGAGGCACATCATCATGGATGATTCCAGACTCACTGAAACCATACTCGATCAACAGGTCGTTTTTCCCGGTCATATCATTCGTCTGGAGCACTGGCACGTCCGTCTTCCCAACGGGGATACAGCCCTGCGCGAGGTCGCATGCCATCCCGGCGCGTCCGCCGTCGTTGCCCTCGACGAGAATGAGCAGGTCATCCTCGTCCGTCAGGAACGCATCGCGGTCGGCCGGCTGACCCTGGAGATTCCCGCAGGCAAGTTCGACCATCCCGGGGAAGACCCGCTGGTCTGTGCCCAGCGCGAGCTCAGTGAGGAAACCGGGCTCACCGCTGAATCCTGGGAAAAACTGACGGTCATGGATACCACACCCGGATTCTGCAATGAGCATATCCATCTCTACCTCGCCACCGGTCTCAGACAGGGAGAGAAGCATCCCGACGCCGACGAGTTTGTCGATGTCACAAGGCTCCCCCTCACCGAGGCTGTGGCCCGTGTCATGGACGGCACCTTCCGGGACGGCAAGACCTGTCTTGCCCTGCTCATGGCGGCCCGGAAAGTCTCCTCTCATGCATCTAACGATTAATCAGCCCTGTTTTATCCCCGGAACGCGAAGTTTGCGGGAGAAAGGAGGTCTTCCTGTGGATCAGGATCTGCATTTTCTCCGCCGTCTTGCCGCCCTCGCTCTGGGCATCGGTCTTCTGGGTCTTCTGCTTTTCCTGGCAGCCGTGCTGACCCCGGCCGCCTCCACAGGGCCCAGCTATGCCGGTACTGCCTTACTTCCCGGATGACGCTTCCGCGCCGGGCATGGATCCCTATGCCCTCCAGTTCGCCTTCTCGCACCCGCCGGTGCTCAGCACGCAGCGCCTGATCCTCAGGCCCATCCGCATGCGCGACTGTCATGACCTGTTTGCCTATGCCAGGGATCCCGAGGTCTCACGCTTTGTGCTCTGGGACCAGCATGAAAGCCTGCGCGATTCCAGACAGTTCATACGCGCCATCCGTGCCCAGTACCGCCACGGCGAGCCCTCCAGCCTCGCCATCCAGCTCCGGGAGCCCGCCCGGGTGATCGGGACGGTCGGTTTCACTTCCTGCGCGCCGGAGCATGCCTGTGCCGAGGTCGGTTACAGCCTGGCACGCGAATACTGGAACCAGGGCTATGCCACCGAAGCCCTGGACCGCCTGATCCGCTATGCCGTCAGTGAACTCGGCTTTCACCGCATCGAAGCCATGCATGACGTGGAAAACCCGGCCAGCGGCCGGGTCATGGTCAAGTGCGGTATGCATCATGAAGGCAGGCTCAGGGACCGGATCTGGAACAAGGGCCGGTTCCACGATGTGGAACTCTACGCCCTCATCCGACCGGAGCCCTGATCACTTCCGGCCCCTGCCGGATGCCTTCCGGTCGCGTTCTCCCTGAAACGGCTGCATGCGTTCCCGGTATACTTCCGGCCGCGCCACGGAGTACCCGAAGAACCCGAGCACATCCCCTACCTGCTGGTACAGCCCATGGCTGTAACAGATCAGACCGGCGCGTTCCAGATGCATGGATCCGTCCCCGTCGAACAGGTCTTCCCGGACGGAAACGGACCGGATCTGTGCCAGGATCAGGTCATGACTGCCCAGCGGCCGGATCTCCTCCACGGAGCATCCCAGATGCACCGGCATCCCGGCAATCCCGGGAGCTACAGAGCAGCCCTCCACATCCACCGTCTCCAGGCCCAGTGTCTGGAACTTGTCCACATCCCGGCCGCTGCGCACGCCGCAGAAATCGCATGCCCGCGCATGCCGCCTGTCCACCAGGTTCACGACCATCTCCCCGGATGCACGGATGATCCCGTAGGAATAGCGCTCCGGTTTCAGGGACAGGGACAGCATCGGCGGATGTGTATTCACAATCCCGCTCCAGGCCGCGGTCACAATGTTTGCGCGTCCGCTCTCCGGATCCCGGCATGAGACCATGACCACCGGAAGCGGTGCCATCAGTGTCGTGGGTTCAATCCTGCGATATCCTTCTGTTGTCTGCTTCATTGCTGCTTCCTTTACATATATGTGAGTGTGATCAATCATGTATCATGGAAAACATGCCAGACACCGGCACCTGAGACAGGCACTGCGCATTCTTGCCGTGCTGCTTGTGGTTGCGTGCCTGATCTATCCCTTCTGGGAACCCTATCGCCTGCATGTCCACCGTGTGGACATGGAGAGCGCCAATCTCAGCCGGGACGTAGGCCAGCTGCGGATCGTCTATCTTTCGGACATTCATGAGGACAGCTTCCCGTACTTCACCCAGTCCAGGACGGAAGCGCTGATCTCCCGGGTCAACAGCCTGCATGCGGACCTGGTTCTCCTCGGCGGCGACTATACAAACGGCACCGACGGCGCCACTGACTTTTTCAACCGCATCCGGTACGGGAAACACTTCCAGTCCGTGTACGGCTGCTTCGGTGTGCTCGGCGAGCATGACCGCGACCTGGATGACGAAAGCACGACTGCCCTGCGCGCCGCCATGGTCGCCGCCGGCATCACACCCCTGATCAATGACAGTTATCAGCTGCGCATCGGCAGCAGTACGGTCAGTATCGCAGGCGTCGACGATGTCAACAGCGGCTGGCCGGACCTGAAATCCACAGCGGCTAAGATCCATGCCGATGATTTCGCCATTGTCATGTGCCATAACCCGCAGATCAT
>ONWQ01000458.1 GCA_900321565.1 uncultured Eubacteriales bacterium | reverse complement strand
TTCAGATTATTTGAAGTGTATACAAGGCAGAGGAAACGAAGTATGCAAACTGATGACAACACAGCAGATGTTAATTCAGACAAGCAAAAATAATCATTTTGCAAAGTTTTTAAAGGTGCTGGGATTCATTTCATGGAATTTACCGGAATTTCCGGGCGGTGCAGACCACTTACACGGCCAAATAGGAACACCGTCACGGTGATATAGGAACATTTTCACGGACCGGAGGAACACCCCATATAATTGGTATGGCACGCAGGTGCGTGACTATATCAATTGGAGGGATGATTTCCCATGGTAAACTACCGAGAAATCCTGAGAATGACTGCGGACGGGAACTACGGCATACGCCAGATCAAGGCCGGTGCTCACTGTTCGTACGAAAAGATCAGGGAAACCCAGGAAGCCGCGAAGGCGAAAGGAATCAAGTGGCCGCTGGATGATGATGTGACAAACGAGGAATTGAAAGAATTTCTGTTTCCCGGGAAATACACATCGCTTCCGATTTACGCAATGCCGGATTTCGCCTACATCCACAAAGAACTGGCCAGACCGGGTGTTAAACTGACACTTCTGCATGAGGAATACATGAACAAATGCCTCACAGAAGGAACGACCCCATATCAATACACCCAGTTCTGTGACAAGTATCGCAGGTGGGCTAAAGTCGCCAAAGCGACGATGCGGATCAGGCACAAACCGGGAGACAAAATCGAAGTTGACTGGGCAGGCGATACGCTTCCCATTCATGATCCGGTCACCGGCGACGTACAGAAATGCTACCTCTTTGTTTCCTCTCTTCCCTGCAGTTTTTATGTTTTTGCAGATCTTTGCGAGAATATGCTGCAGGAAAGCTGGCAGTACTGTCACATTGGCATGTATGACTACTATGGCGGTGTGACACGCCTGCTGGTCCCGGATAATCTGAAGACCGGCGTAATCACCAATTCCCGCTATGACCTGATTATGAATAAGTCATATCAGGAACTGGCCGAATACTATGATACCGCGATCGTTCCCTGCAGAGTGGAATCCCCGAACGACAAGAGCCATGCTGAGGGAAGCGTCAGCTTCGCTGAAACCTGGATTCTTGCCAAACTGCGGAACCACAAATTCTTTTCTTTTGAGGAAGCCCGGGCCGCGGTAAAGCAAGCGCTGGAGGAATTGAACAACCGGGAAATCACAAGCCGGAAAGGATGGACAAGACGAAAGGCATTCCTGGAAGAAGAGGCCCCCTTTCTGAAGCCGCTGCCGAAGGAGCCGTATGAACCGGCTGTTTGGCTCCCTGAGCAGACGGTTGGTCATGATTACCTTGTTTCCGATGGAATCAACAAATACTCCGTACCGTTTGACCTGATCGGGAAAAGAGTTTCCCTCAAAACAACACGGAAGCTTGTTGAGATTTACTTCCATGGAGACAGGATGGCTGTTCATGTCCGGAAAGACACACCTCAGCGGGATCCGATTGTGAAGACTGAACATATGCCGCCGGAACACCAGGCATATATGAAGTACACAGAAGAGGATTTCACCGCATGGGGTAAAGAAGTCGGACCGGCAACACAGCTGACGGTTGAATCCTTTCTGCGCAGGGGACGGGAACCGGAACAGGGATTCAAATTCTGCGCAAGTCTGCAGGGCCTTGCCAAAAGGTATTCCGCTTCCCGCCTGGAAGCAGCCTGTGAAAGACTTCTCGAATGTACCAGCAAGCCTGATATCCGAACGCTCAGCAGTATGCTTCGTAATGGTCAGGACAAGATCCGTAAGCCGGAACAGGAACAGCCAAAGAAGCGTTCGTCCACAGGACACACTCATGGTGCGGCGTATTACCGCAATCTGAAGGGCGGTGTGTCCAAATGATTAACCAGGCGACTGAAACCATGCTGAAGGCCATGAAAATGACCGGGATGGCCAATGAACTGGCTCGACAGAATGCCAATCCCAAGAGCGTCCGCGAGATGTCCTTTGATGAGCGTCTTGCCCAGTTGGTTGACGCGGAATGGCGCAAACGGCAGGCCAGCAAACTGGAAAAATGCATGAAGGACGCGTGCCTCAGATACCGGCGAGCCCAGATAGAAGACATTGAGTACTATCCGGATCGCAAGCTGGATAAGTCCATGATGAACCAGCTGGCCACCTGTTCCTTTGTTGACCATGGCCACCACATTATTCTCCATGGAGATTCCGGGAACGGGAAAACCTTTATCGGCTGTGCGCTCGGGAACGCAGCCTGCAGGCGTTTCAAAAGAGTCCGGTATATCCGTATGCAGGAACTGCTTGAATCGCTGGAGCTGGCACGTCTGGAAGGCAATTACCGAAAAACAGTCAATGCCTACAGGAAACTGGATCTGCTGATTCTCGATGAGTTCCTGATTAAGCGTCTGACTGAGAAGCAGGCTTCCGATCTGTTGGAAATCGTCGAGATCCGCAGCCATGGCGATGAGGAATTGGGTACTGCAGGCCGGTCTACCATCTTCTGCAGCCAATATGATTCTGCTGACTGGTATGAACGGCTTTCTCCCAATGATGATAACGAAGACAATCCTGAAACAGAAGCCATTATTGACCGGATTGTCCACAACGCGATTGACATCCACATTGAAGGAAAAATGTCCATGCGCCAGCGGCACGGCCTGGACGCTCCGGTGGAAGACGCCGGTGTTACCGTAGGCGCGGGCAGTACCGTCAAGGGCGGTGGTTCCCGGTGATTGACAACGAAAATGTCAGTCCGGAAACCCTGAAAGAATGGGAGAGAGAATACCGGAATAATTGCCGACGGGAAATGACCAGATATCTGAAGGATTTTCCTGACGCGACGCCCGACGAAATACGCGATCTCAGAAGATGGGTCCGTTCCGGTCACAGCCCATACGAGAATGGAGATTTCATTTCCACAGAATCTGGCGGGCCGATGGATTTCATTAATGCCCGGCGTTTCCTGGAGGATGAATACCAGGAATACTTGAAGGATCCGGAAGGATACCGCGGGAAACCTGATGACACTTCAGTTTCTGAGGGGCCCAACTGGGGCTCTGCCCCAGACCCCGGAGTTTAACGAATCTGGTTTTACCAAGGGAGTGATGTCGTGTGCGTACCAGCTATCTCGCAAGTAAATGCAAAAAGGGGCAGTGCCCACAAGGCACCACTCCCTCGCAAAACCTCATGTGTTACTCGGGTCGCTCTCCAGCGTTGCCCTGCCCTCCACATGAGTAAACGCAGGATTATATTACAAAGGGAGTTCTTGGGTTGTCAACTGTTCCCGGCCCCGTGAGAACATGTTCTTTTCAGCGTTACACTGTTCCTAAAGCACCGTGACGCTGTTCCTG